>JALWKH010000396.1 GCA_026996635.1 Bacteroidales bacterium
CAGGCTTGAAGCATCTCTTTGTTTTTTCAGTAAGTGAATGAGTGCCGCTGCGGAAAAAACGGAAAATGCCGCTTTGTTTACAATCTTTTTTTCGGTGGGGAAAAACATTGACGAAGAAGTGTCAATTATGATGTATGCGCGGAGGTTTGTTTCTTCTTCAAACTTTTTTACGAAAAGTTTTTCCGTGCGGGCATACAATTTCCAGTCTATAAATCTTGTAGATTCTCCAGGATTGTAAATGCGGTGTTCGGCAAACTCTACCGAAAAACCGTGAAAGGGGCTCTTGTGGAGCCCCGTAATAAAACCTTCTACAATTTTTTGTGCAATGAATGGAATATTGTCAAAGGTAGAAATATCTACCAGGTCGTAAAGTGTCTTCAATTTTTACAAAATGCTTTCCAGTTTTTCAACAAATTTGGCTTTTGGAACAGCACCCACTATTTTGTCAACTACTTCGCCGTTTTTGATAAATAACACCGTTGGGATATTCCTCACACGGTATTTAGCCGTAATTGTCGGGCTTTCTTCCACATCCAAAGATATAAATTTGGCTTTACCGTCAAATTCTTCCGACATTTCGTCCATAATAGGATGAATAAGTTTGCAAGGTCCGCACCATTCCGCCCACAAATCAACCAAAACAGGCACATCGGATTTCAATACTACTTCATCAAAATTGCTTTCGTTTACTTCAATTACTTTTCCCATAATCCAAAATTTTTAGAAAGTTATACCACCACCAATTCCCAATTGTTTAGGATTAACAGCCATTACAGGTATTTTTGAGTCGTTGGCTATTATTTTTTGTTCATCTGCACCGAACACATAATCCAATGCCGTAATGTCTTTTGTTGTCATAATCATTATCATGTCGGCATCAATTTTTTCTGCATATTCCACTGTTTCTTTCCAGAAATCTTCTTTTCCTTCCGCCATTGCTATTTCATATTTGATGCCTCTTTCGTCCAAGTATTTTTTTGCAAAATTTAGATTGCCTTTGATGCGAACATTATCCGTTTGTGAATAACCTGATTTCCTTACAAACAGGTGTGCCGTAAGGTTAAAGAATTTTGAGAGTTCGTAAACGAGCCTCAATTTTTGTTTATTTTCAATCATAAAGTCAATCGGAACAACAATCTTTTTGATTTCATCTCTTTCAGGTGCTTCTTGTACCACATAGAAAGGTACATCGGAGTTTGCAATAACCTTAAGAGCCCAACTTCCGGTAAGTTTTTGCATGCCGCGAATACCATGTGTTCCCATAACAACAAGGAAAGCGTTTATTTCTTTTGCAACTTCACCTATTTCGGTGAAAATGCTGCCTTCTCTTACTATTGCTTGGATTGGTATTCCCGTAGCTTCGCTTTCTATTTCGGCAATCTTTTTCAGGTCGTCGAGCAATTCGGGAATATCCTTTTCTCTTTTTGCGATATGAAGTAAGTAAATCTTTACGTTTTCTTTGATTTTGTTAGCCAGCCTTACAGCATGCTTAAGAGCATTTTCGGCAACCGGGGTGAAATCCCATGGTACCAATAAAACATATTCTTTTTCCATACATTAGAATTTTTTATACATTTGTAATTGTTGAAAAACTTTTGTCAAAATTATGAAAACTTTTTTAATCGTCATAAAAAAAACGCTACTTCTATTTTTTTTATTGTTGATTTTTAGCCCAGCTTTTTCTCAAGGTTATGAATTGGGAGTGCCGAAAATTATAAATTTCACGCCTAAAGATTACGGATATGAAAGTCAAAATTATTCTGTTGCACAAGACACGAACAAGATTATTTACATAGGGAATTTGAACGGAATATTGATTTATGACGGACATTATTGGGAAAATGTGAAAATAAACGGTATTCCGCAATTGGCATATTCTCCGGAGAACAATAAAATATATGTTGGCGGCTACAAGTGTTTCGGATATTTGGAGAATGATTATTACAACAGTTATAAATTTGTTAATATTATTGACAGTTCGATGGACATCGGACAAGTTGAGTTTGTCAAAACATACAAAAATTTTGTGTTTTTTTCGGACAGGTATAAACTTTATAAGCTGAATATCAAAAATGGAAGTATTACTAGGATTAAAGATGCCGATTTGATTTTGAACATGTTTATGTGTGATTCCCTTTTGTTTGTTACCGATTATAAAAAACTTTTTGCAGTTGAGCCCGAGACTGATGATTTATCTTTTTTGTCCGATGATTTCGATGATTACATT
>JALWKH010000397.1 GCA_026996635.1 Bacteroidales bacterium
CTAATAAATTACACAAATGGATCAATACAGGTTTACAGGATACAGTTTATTACCGCCGATAGTAAAAAACTTGCTGATAATAAACACAATAATGTATTTTATCACTATCTACGCTTACTCTTCGCTAAACATAGACCTTACCAAAATGCTGGGGCTTCACAGCTTCGATTCCGAATACTTTAACATTTACCAATTTGTTACTTATATGTTTATGCACGGCAGTTTTTCCCACTTGTTTTTCAATATGTTTGCACTCTGGATGTTTGGTGCTGCCATTGAAAATTACTGGGGACCGAAACGGTTTCTTTATTTCTATTTTATAGTGGGAATAAGTGCAGGACTTTTCAACGACCTTATAATGTGGATTTCGCACAAGGAAATGATTGCCGCATATAATGCTTTTGCCGCTTCACCCGACCCAAAAACATTTATGCACCTTGTAAAAGAATATTTCCCCGAATACATAAAACCCGTTTCAGACTGGATTTACCAATGGGATTTGCATCCAAACAGTACTGTACTTGCACAACAAGCAATTGATTTTCTCGGCAAAGAAATTTACAAAATCATCAATGTGCCTATGGTGGGGGCTTCGGGGGCAATCTTCGGACTTCTGCTGGCTTTCGGGATGCTGTTCCCCAATGCACTTATCTACATTTACTTCCTTTTCCCGATGAAAGCCAAGTACTTTGTTCTCATATACGGTGCAATGGAATTGTTTTTGGGAGTAATGAACGAACCCGGAGACAATGTTGCACATTTTGCCCATCTCGGTGGTATGATTTTTGGTTTTATCCTGATAAAATATTGGCAAAAGAAAGACAGGGACAAATACTTTTACAGCTAAAGGAGGATAAAATATGCCGGGAATTTTCGGAGAAATACATTACAAATTCAAATACGGTTCGGTCTTAACCAAAATAATTTTCATAAACATAGGTGTTTTTCTGGTAATCAAACTTGCAGACTTGTTTTCTTTTTTGTCGGGCGGAATACCGTTGAGCTACTACCTGATTGACATTTTGGCACTGCATTCAAACATTGCTTATTTGATTTTCCACCCGTGGCAAGTTTTCACATATATGTTCCTGCACGAGGGTTTGTGGCATCTTGTATTCAATATGCTTTGGCTCTATTGGTTCGGAGTTATCTTTTTGAACTTCCTCGATTCGGGAAAATTTTTGAGGGTTTACATTCTCGGAGGGCTTGCAGGAGGACTTTTATACATTCTTGCATACAATATTTTTCCTGTATTTTCGCACACAGATGCAATTGCACTCGGAGCTTCCGCTTCGGTAATGGCTGTGGTTATAGCAATTAGCGTTTATGTGCCCGACTATGTGATTTACCTGTTGTTTTTAGGTCCGGTAAGGCTTAAATACATTGCACTTGCCACAGTAGTGTTGGACATAATAAGTATATCTGGAGGTAATGCAGGCGGACACATTGCCCACTTGGGCGGAGCATTGTTCGGATATTTGTTTGCAGTGGAAATAAAAAGAGGAAAAGACATCACAGGATTTTTGAAATTCGAAAAACGCAAACCGAAAAGCAATTTCAGGGTAACAAAAAGCCGCTACCGCACACGCAGCGATTGGGAATACAATGCAATGAAAAAACAAGACAACGAAAGGCTTGATAAGATTCTCGATAAAATAGCAAAAAACGGATATGACAGTTTGACAGAAGAAGAAAAGAAATTTTTGTTCGACTCATCAAAAAGAAGCTGAAAAACTTGAAAAGAGGTATCACATATAAAATTTTGTGGGGCATTACATTTTTTATCTCTTTGCTTTTACTGATAATTTACTTGAATCCGTTTATATCGCCCCGTGTTTTCGTTTTGCCTTCCATTCTGAATTTGCTGTATTTGCCGCTATTGGCATTTTTACTCATAACAACCGCAATTGCAACCTTGCTTAAGTACAAAAAAATAGTGCTTTTCTCCTTGCTGATTTTAATAGCAGGCATAAACCACCACATACACACTTTCAGCATAAAATCACCGGAATGCGAAGAGGACGGCAAGCCTTCAATCAGACTTATGACTTACAATGTAAAAGTTTTCAACTTGTACAACTGGATAAAAAATGTGCAATACAAAAAAAATATTATTCACCTGATAGACAGCCTAAAACCCGATATACTTTGCATACAGGAATATGTTTATGACGACAGGAAAGTATTTGACACCAGAGATACGATAATAAACCTACTGAAGTATAAATATTACTCGGAAACATTTTTGCGGCACAACAAGTATTTTCATTTCGGAATGGCATTGTTTTCCCGCTACCCGGTAATTGACACAAAAAAAATTGTTTTTAACTCATCACTAAATTTCGTCACACAACACAAAATTGTGTTGCCCGGACAAGACACGGTTTGCCTGTTCAATGTACATTTTCAATCAATAAGATTTTCTACGGACGAATACAAATATCTTGACAGCCTCAAGAAAAACATTGAAGAAAACAAGATTAGCAAATTTTTTCCCATCACTGACAAAATCATAAAAGCCAACCGTATGCGTGCAATGCAAGCGGACAGCATCGCAAAACTTATTGACAAATGCCGGTACAAAACAATCTTATGCGGCGACTTCAACGACATACCTTGTTCATATCCGTACAATCTGTTCAGCAAAAAAATGAAAGATGCTTTTCTTTACGGCGGCACCGGGCTCGGTGCTACTTTCAACCGCTTTTTTATACCTTACAGGATAGACTTTGCCTTTTTGCCAAAAGATTTTGATGTGTGCAATGCCGAGGTTATAAGGAAATCGTATTCCGATCACTACCCGCTCGTTGTAGATTTCAAGCCATAAAAAAAGCCGCCACAAAGGACGGCTTCACAATAATCAAAAAAATTTATGATATTAAATGATATCTTCGTCAAAATCACCGAAGTAACGCATAAACTGTGCTCTTTCGTACATAGCCGGATTTTTGGCTTTTTGCTTGCTGGCAACACCTTTCATATCTTCGATGGTTTCGTAACCGTTTTCTGCCATATAGTTTTCAAGGTCGTTAATCATTTCTTTGATAACCTTCGGTCCGTTTTTGTAAATGGTAGAAACGATTTCCACAGCATCGGCACCTGCAAGTATCATTTTGATAAGACCGTTACCGTCGTGGATACCTGTTGTTGCAGCCAAAGAGCTTTTTACCCTGCCGTAAGAAATTCCTACCCAACGCAACGGAGTAAGGATTTCGTCTGGAGTACTGAAAATCTTTGCATTTACGATTTTCTTTTCTTTTATGTCAATGTCAGGATTGTAGAACCTGTTGAAAAGAACAAGACCGTCTGCTTTTTCTGAAAGGTCAATTATCATTTTGCCCAAGTTTGAGAAGTAGTAGCTCATTTTAACTACAACGGGTATGTTTATTTGGGCTTTTACTTTTTCTACGATTTCAAAATATGTTTTTTCCATATCGGTGCAAGACTTTGTCAAGTCGCTAGGAAGGATAAAAATGTTAAGTTCCAAAGCATCTGCACCTGCTTCTTCTATTTTTTTGGTGAAGTATGCCCATTCGTGAGTGCTTACACAGTTCACACTGGCAATAATCGGGATATTAACTTCTTGTTTTGCTGCTTTGATAAGGTCGATATACTTGGTAATGTTATCTTGTTTGAGTTTATAGTCGAAGTAATCCAGAAATTCGTTGTCATATCCGTACTCTTCGGCTTCCTTCATAAAGTTGTTAAATTCAAAAATAATTTCTTCTTCAAAGATTGATTTGAGAACAATAGCACCGGCTCCGTTTTCTTCAAAAGTTTTGAAATGTTTTGTGTCACCTGTAATTCCTGAAGCACCTATTATGATAGGGCTTTTTAATGTTAAACCTGCGAATTTTGTTGTTATGTTAGTTTTCATGCTTAAATAATTTTTTTAGTTTTTTATGCAAATATAAGGAATGCCCTTTCTTAAAAATTGATTTTTATTATGTTTTACAACATAAAAGAACAACCCTTGTGGAGCATAGCGGATTCGAACCGCTGACCTCTTGACTGCCAGTCAAGCGCTCTAGCCAACTGAGCTAATGCCCCTTGTGTTTATACACTATGCGGACAAATTTAATACTTTTTTGAAATAAAACGGCAGTTGTAAAACTTTTTTAATCCTAAAAAAACATAACACAAACACCCGACAACTAATAAATAACTTTCTTAATCTGCTTTAACATTAAAACGTAGATAAATAGAAACGAAAAAATATTCACGCCAGATTTTTCACTATTTCCGCTATTTCCTTCTCTGTTCGCCAATTGCGGTATTCGTTCCAAGCCTCTTTTAATTCTTTAATAAACGAACTGAATTGCCTTTCATTGAATATTTTAATCTTGATTTTCGGATGATGGGCAATAACTTCTTCATAATCCGACACCTCCGAAACTTCTTTGTAAAATTCAGTACCACGAAGCAGTTCAATTACCACAATAAAATAATCTACATCTTCTTTCCACCATTTAATATATTTGATGTTACTCAAGTCAATGAGGTAATCATTAATTTCAATTATGCTGTCCATAATTTATGTTTTAAAGTTACAATAGCAAAGATAAAAGCCGGTAGCGACAAACTGCGTCGTTGTGTTTTATTTTTGGAAATTTATAACCACATTCTGCAAACATTAAGAAAACAGTCCCGCTATAAGACTATTATTGTATTTTTGCCACAAAATACGGGTTATGAAAAGAATTATCTCGTTTGTTTTATCAATGCTGCCTTTTATCGTGTTTGCTCAACACTCCGAACCATCGACAATAGAAGCAAAATTTATTACAGATAAAATAAATTTCGACGGTAAATTAAATGAACCTGCTTGGCAAACCGCACAACACATATCAAACTTTACGCAAAGGGAACTTAATTACGGACAACCCGTTACCGAACGAACAGAGATAGCTGTTTTATACGATAAATCAGGTCTTTATTTCGGTGTTTGGTGCTATCAAAAAGACCCGTCCGAAATAGTAGCCAAGAGCCTGAATGTAGATTTCAATTATTGGTCGGAAGACAATTTCCAAATAATGATTAGCCCTTTTAATGACAACAAAAACGGATACCTTTTTGTAATAAATCCGAACGGAGCCAGGGCAGACTTGCAAATATACGGTGGTGAAGATGCCAACAAGGACTGGAACGGTGTATGGGACGCACGTACACAAATAACGAATAAAGGTTGGTTTGCCGAAGTTTTTATTCCGTTCAACACATTGCAATTTAAGTCGGGCAATGACTTGGAATGGGCAGTGAATTTTGAAAGGGATATAATGGCAGAAAACGAGCAAGCACTTTGGCAAGGTTGGTCGCGCGACAATTCCATTTGGTCAGTGGTAAATGCCGGAAAGCTAACAGGACTCAAAGGAATTTCTTATTCCCACAGGTTTGAATTTAAACCGTATGTTTTGTCGGGATTGCAATACGACAGGGATGAAGGCAGATCTCCCGTGCTGAAAGGCGGCGGTGACTTGAATATAAACTTGACACCGACACTTAAATTGAATCTTACTACATATACGGATTTTGCACAAGTGGAAGTTGACCGCATTCCCGTAAACTTATCCCGGTTTAATGTTTACTATCCCGAAAAAAGGCAATTCTTTTTGGAAGGAGAAAATTACTTTTCGTACTATTTAGGAGACAGGAATATGGCATTTTATACCCGCCAAATAGGAATAGAAGGTAATACACAAGTGCCTATTATCGGTGGGGCACGGCTTTTCGGCAAGGTTGGAAAAAACGACATCGGATTCCTAAATATGCAAGAGCAGAAATTCGACACATTACCGTCAACAAATAATACAGTGTTCAGGTATAAAAGGGAAATAGGAAAGCAATCTTATGTCGGTGGAATTTTTACAAATAAACTTGCCAATAACACTTCCGGTCAAACCATAGGTTTAGATGCTGCATACATCACATCATCGTTTATGAAAAACAAAAACCTCGTTTTATCCGGCAAGGTAACCACGACCACAAAAGATTTTTCATTACAAAAAAATGCTCTCTCTTATTATTTTTACGCAGACTATCCTAATGATTTGATTGATAACTATATGGCAGTGGGAAGTATGCAAAAGGATTTTGACCCGGAATTGGGTTATATCAGGAGAACAAACTACGACTCTTATGCGTGGTTTTTCAGAATTATGCCACGCGTACTGCAAAAATACGGAGTAAAAAGGTTGCTCCTAAAGCCGTGGGGATTTATTGCATACTTTACGCATACAACAGGCGAATTGGAAACTTTTTATAATGAAACAAGACCGTTGGGAGCAGTGTTCAAGTCGGGTGAAAGGTTTGAAATAAATTTTATTCAAAATTATGATCGTACCGAATATGATTTTCCGCTAAGTGACGATGTTGTGGTACCTGCCGGGAAGTATATGATGTATTCATACGAATTCCAGTTTGAAACCTTCAAAGCACGACCCGTATGGGCGGAATTGTTGTACAACACGGGAGATTTTTATGGCGGTCATAAAAACACATTTGAAAGCTCGGTGGGTATAAATGTCAATAAACACCTGAATTTGCAAGAAGAATACACATACAATTATGTAAAACTGCCACAGGGAACGGTAATTACACACGAAGTGGCATCATATCTCAATTTTGCATTCAACACAAAACTTAATTTGTCGGTTTTTGCACAATACAACAGCTTGGAAGAAATTATGTTGTATAATATCAGATTACACTGGATTCCGAAAATAGGTTCCGACTTTTATTTGGTTTACAATATAGGCTACAACGAACCCATACACCAAATAGAATATCTTAAGCCACAGACAACTACAGGTGTGGCAAAGCTTGTTTACAGAATTACATTTTAATCAAGTTCTACAACGGTTTTGTCAAAAAAATTGCAAAACTACCTGTCAGTTAAAAACATACCAGTAGAAAAAATTATTATATTTGGAATGAACAAAACCGGTTTTTTATGAAAAAGTTCATTATTTCTCTTTTCGCTTTTATCTACCTCGTTCCTGAAGTTTTTCCGCAAATAAAAAAAATTCCATATCCTATAATCTTTGTTCACGGCTTAAAATCCAGTGACAGAACTTTCAAAACAACAATGGAATTTTTGAATGAACATTATCAGTTGGGACCGATAAATGTTTTTGATGTGGTATTAAACGCAGATAATGACGATCATACAGCCGTACTTGAAGAAGATGTTAAATATGAAGATTTTCATTTTGGAGACAGGGACATAAATGTAGGCAGGAGAAATTATGCAGATGATATTGATGATTTTGTAGATGGATGGCAACCTTCATATATTTTTGCAGTTAACTTCCAAGAAGAGAGGATAAGAGGTGCTGCAGGTTTTTGGAATGATTATTTTGACTACAGCGACCAGGCAGCTATTTTCAAACAAGGTTATGCATTAAGTAAAGTAATAAAAGAGGTTTTAGAGTTCACGGGTGCCGAAAAGGTTATTCTCGTAGGTCATTCCATGGGCGGGCTTGCCATAAGGGAATATTTGCAACGGACAGACGCAAACCATATCCATACAAACTGGATAGACACGTATAGTGAAGACGGCCACAAAGTAGCAAAAGTGATAACATTGGGTACACCTCATTTAGGTTCAAACACCGGACTCGATCCTACAAAATCGAGTGTTTTAAACGAAAAAACTGAAGCCGTTAGGGATATGAAATGGGAGTATGACAGTTATACCAATTGTAATGGTAGTCCTGTCGGTATTTATTTGTTCGGTGGAAATGAAAATTGCATTGCACCAACAGATGATAATGAAACGTTTTACAATGTTGATATAAACTGTAATGGCAGTACCACAGATAATATAATAGGTATTGACTTTTCAACTTACGATAATCCTGTGATGCCATTGCCGGAAAATATTCCGTACACATGGATTACTTCAATTTATGGAAGCACTGGTGGTCTTACGGGAGATGGTGCCGTAGCTATAGAAAGACAATGGTTGTATGTGGGAAATGAACCTGCTCCTCTCGGCATTACTGACACATTGATGACAGATGTTTTTCATACTTCCGAACCTGATGATTTCTACACGGTAATAAGGGGACTTGACGAGCCGTCAAATCTTGATTTTGCATATTTTATTTCATTAGATACGCAGTACTTGGGTTTTACTACTTATCAAACTAACATGGAAATTTTTGATGCGGATGCTTATTTTTTCAGATGTGACCCAAATTCACAATACATAATCAGTATTGCTAACGAAGAATCTTTTGCTCACAGAATTGAAATTTATAACAGCAACAAGCAATTGATAAAAGAAGACAATTTTTATACTCCGCCGTACCAAACCGAAATAACAACGGGAGAAGACAGTGTTATATATTTGAAAATTTACGGACACGCAACACCGATTTCGTATCTATATCCTTACGATATCTCCGTCACTAAAGAAATGCAATATATTGAAACAACTTTCAGCACCGACTTAAAAGCATATTATTCAGAAGGCTTACTGCACTTAAGCAAACCTGTTTCGGGAAGTTTCGAACTTTATACTCTATCGGGACAAAAAGTGTTTTCCGCAAATAAAACCCAACCGACGGAAAATATCAATGTAAAATTACCGGCAGGGATTTATACACTTTCGGTAAATAACAAAGAGAAAAGATATATCACAAAAATTGCCGTGGTGAGATAAAACAAAAAAGCCTCCCACTTCGGACGGCTTTTTATTTATTAACTCACTTTTTTAAATCTTATCCAACAAGTGAACTGCCAAACCGCTTCTTAATTTCGGTTCGAACCAAGTGGTTTTCGGCGGCATAATCATACCAGCATCGGCAATATCCATAAGCTGCTTCATTGTTACGGGATACAAAGCAAAAGCAACTTTCATTTCGCCGCTGTCCACTCTTCTTTTGAGTTCGCCCAAACCTCTGATACCGCCTACAAAATCAATCCTTTTGTCTGTCCTCAAATCTTTTATGCCGAGTATTTCATCCAGCACATGATTTGACAAAACGGTAACATCCAAACCGTTAATGGGGTGGTTGTCGTCGTAAGTATGCGGTTTTGCATTCATCTTGTACCACTTGCCGTCAAGGTACATAGAAAATTCGTGCAACTTGGACGGCTTATATTCATTTTCGCCCATTTCAACCACATCAAAGTGTTGTTCCAACTTCTTCAGGAACTCTTCTTTTGTGAGACCGTTCAAATCCTTTACCACCCTGTTGTAGTCAATAATGGTAAGTTGGTCATCCGGGAAATGAACAGCCATAAAGTAGTTGTACTCTTCATCTCCGGTATGATTCGGATTGTTGCGTCTTTTTTCTGCACCTACCAATGCAGCTGCGGCTGTTCTGTGGTGTCCGTCAGCAACATAAGTATTAGGTATTTGTTCAAACAGTTCCAACAAGCGTTTAATCTTGTCTTGGTCTTTTATCACCCAAAAATGATGACCTACACCATCATCGGCAGTAAAGTCATACTCAGGGTCTTGGCTGTTTACCACCGAGTTTATTATTTCGTCTATTTCGTCCACCTTGCGGTAAGTAAAGAAAACAGGCTCCATATTGGCATTGGTTACCCTCACATGCTTCATCCTGTCTTCTTCCTTGTCTTTGCGGGTGAGTTCGTGCTTTTTGATAACATCGTTCAAATAGTCGTCAACAGATGCACAAGCCACCAACCCGTATTGTGTTTTGCCGTTCATTGTTTGGGCATACACATACAAATATTCAT
>JALWKH010000398.1 GCA_026996635.1 Bacteroidales bacterium
TCTTTTGGGGAATCTTCAGATTTTTGAGAAAAACAAGAAACATTAATAAAAGATGTAGCAACAACCATAAATAATAAAGCAATCTTTTTCATATCACAATTCTTTTAAGAATGTGTAAATTTATGAATAAATGTATAAACTCTATTCATTATTTAAGCAAAATTCAACTTTTCAAGGTTTTTACACCAACAAAATCATTATTAAACTAAATTTTAAGTATTTTTGCAACACCTTTTTGGTGGGATGCCGGAGCGGTTGAACGGGGCGGTCTCGAAAACCGTTGTACCCGCAAGGGTACCGGGGGTTCGAATCCCCCTCCCACCGCCAGAACGGTAAAATGCGGTTAAGCGTTGGTTGCTCTAAAATTTTCCAACTTGCTGAAACTCTGCAAGTAAGGAAAATTTTAAAAAAAATCATTTTGTCCTGTTTTGCCTGATTTGTTTAACAAATGTTTAACAAAAAAATCAGGCAAAATGAATATCAACATAACATACAAATTTGTTTTCCGTGAAACTTCACCGGGTAAGGGTTCTGTTTATCTTCGGGTTATCATTAACAGAAAAAGTAAATATTACGCATTAAAAATTTATGGAACTACAAAAGAATGGAGCGATAAAAAACAAAACTTCAAACAAACAAACTCAAAATCCATTGTTATAACTAAATACCGAAAAATTTTAGATGAATACATTGTTTACTGTAAATTAAATGATGTCCAACCGTCCTTTGAAGACATCAACATCCGCCTAAAAAGAAAAATAAAAGGATTGGATTTCGTCTCTTTTATTCAAGACCAAATAGAAAGAAACAAAAACTCATATTCTGCCCAAACATTAAAAACTTACTCTACTTACCTGACTAAACTTCAAAAATTCCGCAACCCGATTTACTTCCATGATATAAACGAAAAATTTATAACAGAATACCGCAAATGGATGGCAGAAGAAAGGCAAAATAACGAAAATACCATAAACAAAAGTTTATCTATACTTCGCACATTTGTAATAATGGCTCAAAAAGCAAAATATATCCATAACAACCCTTTCGAAAACATTACTATAAAAAAAATACAAGGACACCGCGAAGCATTAAGCATTGAAGAACTTCGCAGGTTGGAAGATTATTACAACACTACAAAAAATAAACATCACCGCAAAGTACTGAAGTATTTCCTGTTTTCGTGTTATACCGGGCTACGGTTTACCGATGTGGTAAATCTAAAATACAAAAATATTCAAAGCAACATTTTGAGGATTGTAATGCACAAAACCGGTGATGATGTTGTTATACCGCTAACAGACAAAGCAAAATTACTAATAGAAACGGGCAAACCTAATGAAAAGGTTTTTGATACAATAAGCAATCAAAAAACAAACAAAAACCTAAAACAAATAATGAATCAAACCGGAATAACAAAAAACATAAGTTTTCACTGTGCAAGGCACACATTTGCTACAATCAGCTTAACACTCGGTATTCCTATAGAAGTAGTTCAAAAGCTACTTGGGCATAAAAACATAAGGGACACTCTAATATATGCTAAAATTGTCCCATTGGTACAAATGCGTGAAATGGAAAAGTGGAAAACAATATAAAGCTACCGCACTAAGCTACATAAAATATTTAGTGTCTCCGACGGGGGAACTCTTTTACCCGACCAAAGAAAAGGACTATCCGGACACACAGACGTCAAACAACTGTTGCCATTGACTCAATAATTCGTATTCACTAAAAAAATCTTTGCCTACCCACCCGCCACCGGAACGGTTATAAAGCCGTGATAAAAAATTAACTTCTTTTACGTCACCGGTACTTGTTATTTTTAAATTCACACCATTGTGAGCTTTGAATATCTTATCCGGATGTGTACATGTGTTTATACCATCAACTCCGCTTACGGTTCCCCTTGCAGATAATTCTTTTAAATTACCGTGTTCATCAAGATATTTAACGGAATTATCAAACTCATTTTTTACTATTTGAGCCGTAGATTTGTATTTAAGGTGTAAAAAATACAAAAACAATAAAAATGCCCCACCAAAAAGAAAAATAGAAAACAATTTCAAGTCTTTTTTTACAATACCCAACAAAATAAAAATAAACCAAATAAAAGCTAAAAAGAAAATACCTGTAGCTTCATCAATATACTTTTTCATAAAAAATCATCTTAACAAATAAACAACTGTTGCCATTGATTAAATAATTCGTAT
>JALWKH010000399.1 GCA_026996635.1 Bacteroidales bacterium
GGATAAAGTTAAATATGTAATTTTTTCCCATAAATATTTTTTCATAATGAAAAAGATTACCAGACGCGATTTTATTAAAATATCGGCAGCAGGAGGAGCGGCACTTGCAATGACGGATCCGATACTGAATTGGGTGCCGTCATTCCTCAAACAAGATTACACACCGCTATCTGAAGACAAAGCGGAACGAACACCTACCGTTTGTGAAGTATGTTTCTGGAAATGTGCCGGTTGGGTTTACAAGGATAAAAACGGTAAAATCCAAAAAATTATCGGAAACGAAAACGATCCTCACTCAATGGGAAGGCTATGTCCGAGAGGAACCGGTGGTGTGGGGATGTTTTATGATAAAGACAGGCTGAAAAATCCGATGATTAGAGTCGGTAAGCCGGGTTCTCAAAAGTTCAAAGAAGTTTCTTGGGATGAAGCTTTGGATTATGTAGCCAAAAAAGTAAAGGAAATAGGCGAGAAATACGGCTACGAAAGTATGGCTCTCTTGGACCACGGAACCACAGCTCACCATTTTGAACATCTATTCCGTTCAATGGGCTCAGAAAATACCGCAGAACCTGCTATTGCCCAATGTCTCGGAGCAAGGGAAGCAGGATTTATCCATACTTACGGATCAGGTCTTGGTTCACCCGAACCTGTTGACATAAGAAACGCCAAATGTGTGGTTTTCATAGGTAGCCACGTTGGCGAAAATATGCACAATGGCGTAGTACAAGATGTATCTTACGGAATTGATCACGGCCTAACCATAATTACAGTTGACCCGAGATTTTCTACGGTAGCTTCCAAATCAAAATATTGGTTGCCTATCAAGCCGGCTACCGATATGGCATTGTTGCTGGCATGGATGCATATATTGATTTACGAAGAATTGTATGACAAAGAATATGTAGAAAAATACACATACGGCTTTGAACAGCTGAAAGCTCATGTAAGAAATTACACCCCGGAATGGGCTGCAGCAAAAACAGACCTTCCTGACGATTTAATTAAAAAAGCCGCTTACGAAATGGCTGCAGCATCACCTGCAGTTGCAATTCACCCGGGTAGGCATGTTGCATGGTACGGCGATGATACCCAAAGGGAAAGAGCTATTGCAATATTAAACGCACTGTTAGGTGCTTGGGGCAGAAAAGGAGGATTCTATTTCCCAGAAAAGAAAGTATTACCTAAATATCCTATCCCACACTACCCCGAACCGAAATGGACTTGGAAAGATATTACACACGATAAATACAAAGGTGCCTTTACCGGCGTAACTAATTTGCTGATAGATGCATCACTTCCCGAAAACAAATCCCCGTACAAAATAAAAGGTTGGTTTGTTGTAGCTACCAACTTGATACAATCCATTCCAAACAAAGAAAAAACATTGAGGGCTATTCAAAACCTTGACTTAATAGTGGTAGTTGACACAATGCCGATGGAAATTACAGGCTATGCCGATGTAATCTTGCCGGAAAGCACTTATCTGGAAAGATACGATTATTTGCGATCGAGCAGGCACAAAGTACCGAATGTGGCTCTTAGAATGCCGGCTGTAGAACCGCAATACAACACAAAACCGGGTTGGTGGATAGCACGCGAAATTGGTATCAGACTCGGACTCAAAGATTATTATCCTTGGGAAACTCTCGAAGAAGTACTTGATTGGCAATTGAAGCAAGTAGGATCTTCACTCGAAGAACTCAAAAAAATAGGCGTTAAAACATTCCCGAAAGAAGAAGCATTGTACTTGGCACCGGGAGAAGATTATGAATTTAACACCAATACAGGAAAAATAGAACTTTATTCCACATCACTGGCAGAAATGGGCTACGACCCGATGCCTAAATACAAAGAACACCCGCAACCGCAAGCAGGATATTACAGGCTCATCTACGGAAGAGTGCCTATGCACACATTCGGCAGAACAACAAACAATCCGAATTTGAATGACTTAAGGGATGAAAACCATTTGTGGGTAAATCCTAAAGTTGCCAAAATCTTGGGTCTTGAAAACGATCAAGAAGTCTGGCTGAAAAACCAAGACGGTGTGGTTTCTACATTCCCCGTAAAAGTAAGAATTACCGAAAGAATAAGGCACGACAGTGTTTATTTACCACACGGATTCGGACACACTGCGTCTAAGCTAAGCAGGTCTTACGGTAAAGGCGGTGCCGATTGGGAACTCACCACCAAGGTTGCTCTCGACGATGTAACCGGAGGAACAGGTATGAGAGGAAATTTTGTAACAATATTAACTGAAAATCCACATAAAAATCAGGAGGCTGAATCATGAGGTATGCAATGGCAATTGACATAAAGAAGTGTGTAGGTTGTGCAGACTGTGTAGTAGCCTGCCAAACCGAAAACAATGTGCCTATCGGATATGCAAGGGATTGGATAATTGAAAAAGTGGAAGGTTTGTATCCGGATTTGAGGTTGCACTTCGAATCGCAAAGATGTAACCACTGTGATGATGCACCGTGTGTAAGGGTTTGTCCGACAGGAGCAAGCCACATTATAGAAGGCGGTATCGTAAAAGTTACCCACGAAGAATGTATCGGTTGCGGTGCTTGTATTGAAGCTTGTCCCTATGAAGCAAGGTATTTTCATCCGGACGGATATGTTGACAAATGTACTTTCTGCGACCACAGGACTTCACAAGGCGACAACCCAGCTTGTGTATCGGTATGTCCTACACATTGTATGTATTTCGGCGATTTGGATGATCCCGAAAGTCCTGTTTCAAAGATTTTGAGGGAAAGAGAACATTATGCACTGGCACCTGAAGCCGGCACAAAACCAAATGTATTTTATGTAAAATAATTCAAAATAAAGGATTATGAAAGAGCAATTAATGGCAAGTGGTAGAAATATTCCGGACCTATATCCGCACGTTGATGTGTGGGGATTCGGAATACCTTTATATCTTTTTATCGGGGGATTGGCTGCCGGAATATTACTTTTTGCCGCATATTTTTACCTTAAAGGCAAAGGTGACGAATTGCCCGTTACCGTAAAAATCAGTACAATAATTCCACCGGTAATTATAGCCTTGGGGCTTTTCTTTTTGGTAGAAGACTTGCACCACAAAGCATACTTCTGGCAACTGATGACACACTTCAGAATTCAATCTCCTATGTCTTGGGGAGCTTGGGTGCTTACCGTTGTGTTTGTATTGTCGATTATTTGGCCGTTAACTTTTATGGATGACATTATCAAATTCTTTGAAGAAAACGGCAGAAAAAAATGGGCAAATTCATTCGTATTCATTAATAATATAATAGAAAAAACACCTGTTTTGCCTGTTGTGATTACTTGGTCAGAAAAAAACAGGAAATTGTTGGCAGGTTTATTGCTTTTCTTCGGCACAATTCTAGGTATTTATACAGGTATCTTGTTGTCGTCAATGAATGCAAGGCCGCTTTGGAATACGGCAATACTCGGACCTATTTTCCTTACTTCGGGAATATCAACCGGAACCGCCGCTATTATGTGGATGTCAAACAATGCCAAAGAAAAATTGATGTACAGCAAAATTGACTTTGTACTTATTTTAACCGAAATAGTTCTTATTGTTTTGATGTTTTTGGGAATGATTTGGGGAGGCGAAGTGCAAGTTAGGACAGCAGAAATGTTCTTTGGCGGAGAATTTACGGCTGTATTCTGGGGAATTTTCGTAGGAATGGGACTTGTAGTGCCCGCAATTTTGGAATATATGGAAATGAAAGGGATACACGTTCCGGTAGCAGTACCTGCTTTTTTGGTATTGGCAGGCGGATTATTGTTCCGTATCATTATGGTAACGGCTGGTCAAATTTCAACATATTTATTTTAAAAAATTTTGATTTATGTCCGACAGAAAAAACAAATATATGAATCCCTACCTTGCTGGATTTATTATCGGATTGATGCTTATTGCAGCATATTACTTTTCAGGTGAAGGTCTGGGAGGTAGCGGAGCTTTCAAAAAGGTAGTGATAGCAAGTGTAGATGCTGTGGCTCACGATTATGCAAAAGATGCCGCATATTTTGCACCGGCAGTAAACAGAGGAGAATCTCCCTTGAACTCATTCCTGATTTTTGAAATTTTGGGAGTAATTGCAGGAGCTATTTTATCTGCAGCATATTTCGGCAGATTATCGTTCAAACTCGGCAAAGGACCGAACATAACTAACAAAACAAGGTTGGTTGCCGCCGTATTCGGAGGCATTTTATGGGGAATAGGATCACAACTCGGCAGGGGTTGTACATCTGGTTTGGTTATGTCCGGTATGGCGGTAAATTCGCTGTCCGGTTATGTAGGACTTATTGCCATCTTCGGAGGTGGTTATTTGTTTGCGTGGTTTTTAAGAAAATTATGGTTATAAAAAATATATGATATGGGACCTTTATTTCCACAAGGATTAATTAGTGAACCGCTGAATCTTTTGATCGCATTTATAATAGGTATAGGATTTGGCATTGGTTTGGAAGCGGCAGGATTTACCAATACAAGGAAACTTGCAGGCGTTTTTTACGGTTACGACTTTGTAGTGCTTAAAGTTTTCTTTACAGCTGCAATGACTGCCGCCATCGGTCTGTTTTTGATGGACGCATACGGGTTGATTGACATTAAACTTACATTTTATCCGCATACATATTGGATTCCTACGGCAATAGCAGGAGTGATAATGGGACTTGGCTTTTTGATCGGCGGTTTCTGTCCGGGTACAAGTGTTTGTGCGGCAACTACCGGAAAAATTGATGCAATGATGTTTGTGGTAGGTGTATTCATCGGTATTTTCTTCTACGCATTTACTTACGAACCGTTGTTTGAAACATTAAGGGGAACGGGCAAAATGGGACAAGTAGATATTGCCGAATGGATTGGAATTTCAGACGGATTGTTTATTTTCATTGTAACGGTTATTGCCGTGGCAAGTTTTGTTATAGTTGACAAAATTCAGAAAAAAGTAAATTCAAAAGGCAAAATTAAAGATATTGAAGAATTAGGTTTGTAAAACTCGGAATATGAAAACAACAGATAAATTTTTTATAGGATTATTGCTTTTTGGTGCCGTTTGGCTGCTTTTGGCACCGTCCAAACCTGAACTGAAAGAGATTCCACTTAAGGATTTGGTACAGGAAGCAACTCAATACGACAGGTATGTTTCCACCGATGAAGTGGCAAAAGCAATTATGAGCAATGACCCGTCTGTAATTCTTATAGATGTGAGGTCGCCCGAAGCATACAAAAAATATACATTGCCGGGAGCAATAAACATACCCGTTGACAGCATATTGAACGACCAATATGCAGATTATGTAAATCAAGATGTTTACAAAACCGTATTTTTCTCCAACGGGTCATCAGAAGCAAATCGCGCGTGGTCGATTTGTGCCAGTTTGGGTTACAAAAACAATTATGTAATGAAAGGAGGTTTGAATGAATGGATAAGAACGATTATAAGACCTGAAAAGCCTGCAGAATGGTCATCTGAGGGAGATTTTGATTTGTATGAATTCAGAAAAGGTGCATCAAGGTTTTTCGGCGGTGCAAATGCAAGCGGTAGTGCTGAACCCGCAGCACCTGCACCCGCACCGAGACCTATTGCTCACAAAAAGAAAAAACAAGCTGCAGCCGGTGGTTGTGAATAACATTAAACAAATAAGGTTATGAAAAAATTAAATATTGTTTACATATTGGCAGTGGTTTTATTGTTAGGTTCGTGCTCATCCGGAAACAATGCGGAATGGAAGCAATACAATAAAAAAGAGCATTTGCAATCGTTTAATGTACAAGTGCTTACTGCCGAAGAATTGACAGACATTATAGTTTCGGAAGATACTGCACATTTCAGGCTGATTGATGTGAGGACACACCATAAATTTGCCGAAGGACACGCTCCGAATGCAATAAATATCCCATTAAAAAAACTGTACGACCTGAAATACAGCGATGTTCTTTGCCAAGACAAAAAAGTAAATGTCTTTTACGGCGAAGACCCGGCACAAGGGAAACTTGCAGCTATGATTTTGGCTCACTACGGGTTCAAAAACAATGTTGCGGCACTTGGCGGATATGATTTTATTCAAAATCACATAATAAACAATTTCGGCATTTACAGCAATGTTTACGACGACGAAAAAGCCGTTTACGATTATGCAAAGGTAATTGCCGAAACACCCGGCGCAAGTGCAGGATCATCCGGTTCCGTGGCACCTGCACCAGCACCGAAGCCTATTGCTCACAAAAAGAAAAAACAAGCTGCAGCAGGTGGTTGTGAATAGTTTTTTAGTGATAACAAAAATTATTTAGAAGAATGAAGACAAACAAAATACATTGGAAAGTTTTCGGGTTAATTTTGGTAGCATCTGTTTTTATGTTTCAAAGCTGCTCCGAAGCACCGGTAAATCCCAAAAATGTAAAACAACTTGACACAAAGTCATTGTTGAAATCAACACCGCAAGTTTCATTGGCTGATTTTGTGCTGAAAACAGGAAACATTATTACTAAAAAGTTCTTTCCGCCATATATTCACGCAGCGGAACTTTATTATGAACTGCCGACAACACTTGTAATTGATATTAGAAGCAAAGAAGAATACAAGCAAGGTCATATAGACGGAGCATACAATGTGCCGAGAGATCAAATTTTGAAATTCCTTGAAACAAAAGTTCACCCCGAAGCATACAAAAAAATCGTAATTGTTGACAAATACGGACCTGTCGGTATATATGCGGCAACATTATTAAGATTTTACGGATACGATAATGCTTACGGATTGAAATTCGGCATTGGAGCTTGGAACAGAAAATTTGCAAATAATATTGAAAAATATCTGTCTAACAAATACGCAAGCAAACTTGACACGGTTAATACTCCTAAACCACAAGCCGGTGTACTTCCAATTACAGCAAAACAACCTTACAAAAAGATATTGAAGTCTCAAGTGGAAAAATGTCTTGCTCTTCCCGACTCACAAATATTTGTAAATGTTGACGATGTATTCGGTAATTCTGACAAATATTTTAAAATTGCTTACTGGTCGGAACCAAAATACAATAACGGACACATTCCGGGCAGTATAAGATACAACACCAGAAGCGATTTAAGTGTGGACAAAGAGCTGAATACATTACCTGTTGACAAGAAAATAGTTGTTTATTGCAATACGGGACACCACGCCATAGCAACAGTGGCGTATTTGAAACTGTTGGGTTACGATGCAAGGTCAATAATGTATGGTGCCAACTCATTTATGAATCAAAAATTTGCAACCGATTTCCCGGGTGCAGGAATTACCGATGTAAGTCTGATTACAGCAGAACTGCCATTGGTAACGGGAGAAAAAAGAAGCAACAAAAAACAAATAAAAGCCACAGCATCTGCAGTAAAGGTAGCAGCACCCGTAATACCCGTTCATAAAAAGAAAAAACAAGCTGCAGCCGGCGGTTGTGAATAACAGGCTTGCAGATATTAAAATTTGATTACTTTTGCATTATAACTTAATTTACGGAAAATGATTACAAATTCAATTTTATTAGGTATACTGGGCGGTCAAGAAATTCTTATCATAGCCCTTATCATATTGATACTTTTCGGTGGCAGAAAGATTCCCGAACTTATGCGCGGGTTGGGCAAAGGGGTAAAAGAATTTAAAGACGGTGTAAACGGTATTGACCCCGACAGCGACACATCAAAAAAAGAAGATACGAAAAAATAGTGCGGGAGTGGTAAAATGCCCGAAACCGTTAATGTCAGCAATAAAAGACCCGACAAAGAAAAAGAAATGACGTTCGTGGAGCATCTTGACGATCTCCGCGGGCACATTATCAGAAGTCTTATTGCCGTTTTTATTCTAGCTATTGTTGCATTCCTGTTCAAAGACTTTATTTTCAACAACATTATACTTCACCCCAAAGACCCTGATTTTATTACCAACAAGTTGCTGTGTGCTTTCAGCAAAAAAATAAATTCGGAAGCACTGTGCATAAATCAAACGCCATTTACCATTATAAACATTGATATGGCAGGGCAATTTAAAGCCCATATTCTTGTTTCATTCATCATCGGTATAATGGTTGCGTTCCCGTATATTATGTGGCAACTTTGGCACTTCCTGAAACCTGCTTTGCGAATAAGGGAAAAAATATCAATCAGAGGCACAATGCTTGCAATTTCACTTCTTTTTGCAATTGGAGTACTTTTCGGTTACTTTATGATAGTGCCGCTCACACTCAATTTTCTGAACACATATCAAGTCAGCTCACAAATAACCAACCAAATCAACTTCCAATCGTATCTTTCTGTAATAATTACCTTGTCGTTTTCCACAGGACTTGTCTTTGAACTACCCGTGCTTATATACTTTTTGTCCAAAATCGGCATTGTAACACCGTACTTCTTGAAAAAGCAACGCAAAAAAGCAATAGTTTTTTCTTTCATTGCTGCTGGAATAATTACTCCGCCCGATGCATTCAGTCAGGTTCTTGTTGCTTTACCTCTGATAGGCCTTTACGAAGTAAGCATTTGGATTTCGTCTTATGTGAGCAAACGCAGGGTAATTGAATTGTAAGTCGTCAGAACAAATATGAAAAATTGTATTAGGAATAATTTTTTTAGTATTTGGTTAAAGATAATAATCACCCACTTTAATCCTCTACCGAAATGTAGAGATTCTGAAACAAAGAGATTCCGAAACAAGTTCGGAATGACATTGTTCAAATGACGTCTTCGGTATGACGTGGTTCAGAATGACATGATTCGGGACAGGCTCTCAAGGGAGGAAATTTAATTTCTCCCATCGAGGGGAGATACAGAGAGGTGACAAAATAAAGCAAAATGAAAACAAACAATCACTACAATAAAAAACTAAAGTTTTTGGCCAGAAAGAATCGTTCTGAAATGACTAAAGCTGAAGTTAAAATTTGGAACAATCTTTTACGAAAACGGCAATTACACGGGTATAAATTCTTGCGTCAAAGACCTATTGCAAATTATATCGTTGACTTCTTTTCTCCCGAATTAAATTTAATCGTTGAAATTGACGGATATTCACACCAATTTGAAGAAATTTACGAAAAAGATATTGTCCGACAAAAAGAATTGGAAGGATTAGGTTACCATATTTTACGGTTTAGTGATGAAGAAATAATGTCAGATTTTGACAATGTAATACGTACATTTGAAGCTTGGTTAGAAGAAAACAATTTTATCACCCACCTTAATCCTCCCTCAAGGGAGGAAATTTAATTTCTCCCCTTGAGGGGAGATACAGAGGGGTGAAAATAAAAAATAAAACTATGAAAGAATACTCCTTTGTAATACTAGCAGGCGGGCTTGCCAGAAGAATGGGACAGCCTAAACACTCTTTAAAAACAGGCGGGAAAACCTTCCTAGAACTACTCGTAACGCTTGCGGAAAACTACAGCAACGACATAATTATAAGCGGCAACCCCGAAAAAATCACTTGCACAAAATATAAAGTTATTCCCGATGAAATAAAAAACTGCGGACCTATCGGCGGGCTATACACTTGCATCAAACAAGCGAAGAATCAAAATATAATTGTACTGCCCATAGATATGCCAT
>JALWKH010000400.1 GCA_026996635.1 Bacteroidales bacterium
GGATTCGGTACCACCTAATCATACTGTTACATTTACATTTAATGCTACAGCTCCGTCAACTGTAGGAATTTACAGTTTTCAGTGGAGAATGCTTAGAGAATATGTTGAATGGTTTGGTGACAAGTCAAAACAGTTTGCCATTTCAGTTGTTCAAAATGTTGATACAATTGATGCTTCTACCCTCAATAATAAAGTAATGTTCGGTTATCAAGGGTGGTTTAGTGCTCCGGGTGACGGTTCACAATTGAATAAATGGCACCATTATTTTTCCGGTGATAATAATCAAGTTCCACTTGTAGATTTATGGCCGGATGTTTCGGAATTTGATGATGATGAATTGTTTGATACGGGATTGCTTTTGCCCGATGGCAGTCATGCAAAAGTGCCTTCTTCTTACACTATGAAAACCGTTAAGCGCCATATGAAATGGCTTGCAGATTATCATTTGGATGGTGTTTTCTTGCAGAGGTTTGTATGTGAGCTTGAAGATCCGAGGTATAAGGACTTTAGAAACCAAGTTTTGGAAAATGTAATGTTGGGTTGTGAAGATTACGGTAGAGTGTTTGCAGTGATGTATGATATAAGCAGTAGTGAAAATGTAAACAGGTTTGAAAGGATAAAACAAGATTGGAAGGCATTGGTGGACAGTGGTATAATCAACAGTCCCAGGTATTTAAGACATAACGGTTTGCCTGTTGTGGCTATTTGGGGATTCGGGTTTACGCACCACGGATACGATTATACACCGGAGGAGGCTTTGGATATAATTAACTTTTTCCATAACAATCCTGATCCTGCCTACAGGGCAACGGTAATGGGAGGTGTGCCGGCATATTGGAGGGAATTAACAAACGATTCCGAAACAGACCCGGAATGGATGCAAGTTTATGAATCGTTGGATATTATAAGTCCTTGGGCAGTGGGAAGATGCCACGATGAAGCCTCTGCAGATGATTTTAGGGCTAATTTATTGCATCCGGATAAAGAATATATAGACCAGTTAAACTCGAACGGAAAAAATATTTCATATTTTCCTGTAGCTTGGCCCGGTTTTTCGTGGCATAATCTGCAATTGGTTTACGGTACAAATACACCGTATAACGAAGTGCCCAGAGATAGTGGCAGGCTCTTCTGGAGACAAGTTTACAACATAATTGACGAGGGGATAAATATGATTTATATTGCAATGTTTGATGAAATTGATGAGGGGACAGCTATGTTTAAATGTGCACCAACTCAGGATGAATTACCTGATCCTTCCCAATTCTCTAACGGGATTCATTTTGTTTCGCTTGATGTTGACGGTTATGAATTAGAAAGTGATTTTTATTTGAGGTTGGCAGGGTGTACGGCTAAAGTTTTGCGTGGAGAGGAACCATTGACAGAGAATATGCCTACTTGTGATGTTTATACTAGGGTTAATGATACTGCATATAAAATAAACGACATCTCTGTTTATCCTAATCCCGTAAATACGACAGTAAGAATTTCAGGTGCCGAGAATGGAGGGTGTGTAACGGTTTATGATGTTTGCGGCAATAAGGTTTTAACCAAGGATTTAAAAAATACGAATACAGTTGATTTTTCTTCTTTGCCAAACGGTGTTTACATCTTAAGTATTGTAACAGATGCAGGTAGTGCTAATATTAAAGTGGTAAAAGATTAAAATTTGGAAATAAGTGTAGATTTATTGGCCGGGAGTATTTTTTTCGACAGTTCTTCCGGTCAATTTTTTATAAATCATATATGTAACCCAAGCATCTGTGGCTGCATATTTTATTTGTGCCGAGGTTAATTCAGACCGTTCCCAATTGGAAAGTTGTTGCCTTTTTGAAATTCTGACACCAAGTACTATTGCGGCTAGTTTCTTTAGTGAGATGTCTTTTATGCCGTGTTGTTTTGCCATAGGTTGAATGTCGATAAAACCGTCAGGTTTAAAATCCGGTACTAATTCTTTTATTTTATGTAAATCTTGTTTTATGTCCAGACCGACTTTAAGGATTGAACCGTCGGAAAGTATTTGGATAATTTCTCGTGGTAATCCTGTGTGCACCAATTGGAATATAAATGCTTTGTTTTCATTTGCGAGTTGAAGCAGTGCCATTTTGTGTTTTTGACCTTTTCTGAAACTGGGTTTGGTTTCCGTATCAAAACCCCAAATTTTATATTTTTTTATTTCTTCT
>JALWKH010000401.1 GCA_026996635.1 Bacteroidales bacterium
TTGGGTAACTGCAGAAGTAGGACGTCAACCTTGGGCTATTACAGAATTGTTACCTGTAAAAATAGCAACTTCTCACTTGAGCGTAAGCAACGTTCAAATAACATTCTTTATGTTCTTGGCAATATTTACATTGTTGCTTATTGCAGAAGTGAAAATTATGTTAACTCAAATCAAAAAAGGAATTTAATTGTATAACCAAAAATATTTAAGCTATGTTTGAAACAATGACAACCGAAACCTTACAAAATTACTGGTGGTTCATAATATCACTGTTGGGGGCACTGCTTTTGTTCCTTATGTTTGTGCAAGGCGGACAAACACTTGTTGGGCAACTTGCAAAAAACGAAACCCAACGAAAGATTATAATCAACGCAATAGGTCGCAGATGGGACTTGACTTTTACAACACTTGTTACTTTCGGTGGTGCTTTCTTTGCTTCATTCCCACTTTTTTATTCCACTAGTTTCGGAGGAGCTTACTGGGTATGGATTTTAATTTTGTTTAGCTTTATCGTACAAGCGGTATCTTACGAATACAGAGATAAAGTAAATAACTTTTTAGGCACAAAAACTTACGATGCATTCTTGTTTGCCAACGGACTTTTGGCTCCGATTTTATTAGGTGCTGCTGTAGGTACATTTTTTACAGGGTCTGAATTTACTGTAAACTTTTCAAACGTATTGGATGGAAAAGTTATCTCACAATGGACAGGACCTGCACACGGATTAGAAGCAGCTCTTAATCTTACAAATTTATCGTTGGGATTGGCAGTATTTTTCTTAACAAGGGTTTTAGGAAATCTTTTCTTAATTCACCAGGTTGCTGATCCTGAAATTGTAGATAATGCTTCCAAATGGTTAAAAAAATGTACCATAGGATTCCTGATTTTCTTCTTCCTGTTTTTAGGACTTATTTTGACTAAAGACGGATTTGCCGTAGATCCCGAAACAGGAAAAGTATTTATGGAACCTTACAAATACCTGCACAACTTACTTCAACCGTTAAACATTATTCTGTTTTTAGTTGGCGTAGTATTGTTCTTGTATGGCATTTATTTGGGTGCTTTTAAAAAATCAGGTAACGGATTTTGGTTCACAGGTGTAGGAACCGTGCTGGTTGTATTGGTTCTGTTCTTTATAGCAGGATACAACAACACTGCATTTTACCCGTCAACAGCCGATTTACAATCATCTTTGACAATACGAAACGCATCATCAAGCAGGTTTACCCTTGTAGTCATGAGTTATGTTTCATTGCTTGTGCCGTTTGTTCTGGCGTACATTTGGTACGCTTGGCATCAACTGATGAAGAAAAAAGTTGATGAAGCAGATGTTGTTAACGATGATATGTCATACTAATTATTAACATAAAAACTTTAAATTATGGGATGGTATTTTTTACTTTGGCCAATTTTCTTAATAGTAGCCTGGTATATTATCTGGTATTACGTTAAAAAAACAGGCTACATTGAAGATAGTAACGAATAGTTTGCACTAAACACTAATAAAAAAGCCCCGCATTATTGGGGCTTTTTTATTTTTACACCTATTTGCAATATTACTTAATCAAATCCACACTTCGTTTAATAAACCTTTCGAGTCTTTCACCTTTCAATTTTCCTATACTCAAAAGTGCCAAGTCTATCATTTCACCGATTACAGGATAATTTTTGGCAAATTCTTTCACTTTATTTTTCATTTCAGCCTGCTTGCTTACAATCTTCTTATCCAATTCGTCCATTTTCTTTTTATCATCGGCAGGAATATCATTTTCGCTTTTGCCTTCATATTTTTTCTTGAGTTCGTCGTAATCTTTCCTTAATGAAGCAATTTCTTCGTCGTATTTTTTCAATTCACCCGCCAGTGATTTTTCAAAGTCTGTTTTCACCTTCTTAAACAACCTGTGATTTACATCAACTACCACTGTATATGAGTCAGGCAAATCGCCGTAAAAACCTTGACCGCCCGTTATCTTAGACATATCTTTCATCCTTCTGAAAAATTCATTTTGCACAACAGTAACGGGCATTCCCTTACCATCTCCTTCCACAAAAGTTATTATGTAATTATCGGCATCGTCTTCAAGCGGGGTTCTGAATGCTTCTATGAGTTTTTCTTTTTCGTTTTCGTCCAATTTTGCCTCGTTATCTTCCTTCTTGTCAATCAAATTGTCAACAGTGTCGG
>JALWKH010000402.1 GCA_026996635.1 Bacteroidales bacterium
CCTTTATGAATCTCTGTTTGATAAATTAATTCAAATCCGTTTTTTCGGTAAAATTTATTTGCCGCTTCCAACTTTTCTCCTGCAACCACTTTGTACGATTTTATCCCTCTTACTTTCAAATCATCTTCCAAAGCCTGCAACAAAATTTTTCCGAGTCCTCTTGCTTGCACATCAGGTGATATAACAATTGACAACAATTCCGGCACCTCCAATTCTTTCTCGACTTCCGTCTTTTTCGGTGCTGTCAATGTCTCAAACACTTTTTTAATAAAAGAAAAACTGAAAACCTTTGACACAAAATAAGGCATAATCGCCATTAAACTACTTTTCACAAACCTTTTGTAAATACCCTTTGTATCAAGAGCACATGAAATAAACCCGATAATCTTGCCTTCATCACCTTTGAGAACATATACAATTCCGTTCGCAATAATGGTTTCATAAAGTTTTTTCACAACATTTACATGCAAAGAACTTATAAAACCGGTTGGTATCCCGTTTTTATGCAGCTCTGCAATAACCAAGGCATCTTCAATATTTGCTTTTTCAACTTTCGGCATATTGCTCAATCGTGTTTCTTAAAATATTTTCCAATTTTACGGCAAGATTTTCAATCGAATGATTTTGCTTTACATATTCAAACCCGCGTTTGCCCATTTCCCTGAGTTCTTCTTTATTCATATTTTTTAGTTTGAGAACAGCTTTTGCAAATTCCTCGGGAGAATTCGGAGGCACTGTTATTCCCGCACCGGACTCGTCCACGGGATTATTGGAGGCCTTTGCCGAAAACACAATAGGTCTAGCTGCAGCAAGGTAATCAAACAATTTGTTAGAGCTTATACCATATTTAAACACGGGCGACTCCTCCAAATTGAAGATAAGTGCATCGGATGATTTCAAAATACCTACAACCTCACTTTTGGGAACCGGAGGCAAAATTTCTACATTGTACAAATTATTTTCTTCTTTGAACTTTAACAGATTTTCTTTCTCCGGACCTTCACCTACAATTCTGAAAAGCACTTTTTCATCTTTCAGCAACTTAGCCGCTTCCAATACGGTTTGCAGGCTATTTGCTTTACCAATTGCACCTGTGTACGACAAAGTAAATCTTTCATTGTTAGGGAAATCATCTACCAATTTTTCATATCTAGCCAAAGATATTCCATTTGGCACCCATTCAATTTTAGAACCCGGCACTCCTTTAGAAGCAATAAACTCTGCAGACTTCGGCAAAAGAGTAATGATTTTTAGTGCTTTTGAATACAATTTTTTTTCGAGATAGCCCAACAACAACACAAAAGGATGGAGTTTTGACACGCCTAAATCTATCAAAGTTTGAGGCCACAAATCCCTAACTTCCATGACAAACGGAACACCTAATTTGCGGGAAAGTTTATACGCAGTATTAACCGCAAACAAATGAACCGACGAACCGATTATTATATCAGGTTTTTCATTCAAATCTTCAACCGCTTTCTTTACATTTTTGCAATAAGAAAGCATGTTGTAAAACCTTTTGTAATCATTTTGAGAATATGGAACTGTCTTTATCCAAACAAACTCCACTCCATCAAACATTTCCTTTTGATAAACTTTACCCTCACCATACTGCTTAACTTCTTGAAGTCTGGAATATAAAAAACTCGAAGCAAATATTTTAACATTGTGTCCTCTCTTTACCAACTCTTTAGAAAAATCAAAATGGCGTGTTCCTCCCGGATAAACAGGTGGCAATGCATAATGATTAAAAATCCAAATGTTCATACAATCTGAGAAATATTTTAAGGCAAAATTAACTATAATAGCCGACATACCCGCTTTTTTTTATAATTTTGCTTTTAGAAACCAGCAATTTGAAATAATGCCCTTAAAACTTTCCGGAAAATTACCCCTCTACCTTTTGATGCTTGCACCGTTCTTTTACTATTTAGGAATGCTTTACCTCACAGTTTCAATCATTGTTGCATCCATATTACTATGGCAGCAAGACAAAAGCAAGCCTATTACAAATATTCACAATTTACCTCTCATATCCATAATTTTATTTTATTTATTCAGCGTAATCACATTTTTTTGGTCTTCAGACACAACAGCATGGAGGCTAGACGCTCAAGTTAAATTAACACTGTTTTTTATTCCTGCTTTTTATTTGATAGGCAGCACTAACAAGGAA
>JALWKH010000403.1 GCA_026996635.1 Bacteroidales bacterium
TATTATGTTTGTACTGTAAGCGGAAACGGTTGTTCGAGAAGCGACAGTGTATTGGTAGATGTATTACCATTACCTGATTTGATAGTGCAAGCTACGGATTCATCTATTTGTTTGGGAGATTCTACTACTTTACTGGTTTCGGAAAACGGTGTGGGACCTGTTAATGGCAATTGGAGTACAGGAGACAATGGTGTGTCACAAATAACAGTAGTCCCGCAACAAACAACTACTTATTATGTTACTTATACTTCAACTTGTACTGCAACCGATTCATTGGAAATTGTTGTTAACAATCCGCCGCAATTTGATTCTATATTAGTGAGTGATGTTACGGTTTGTTCATCTCCTTATAACGGAAAAATAACAGTATATCCGGATAATATGCAATACAGCTATGACGGCAGTGCATTTGTTAATATAAATATTGTTGATACATTCTCGGTAGGCACACATACCATTGTAATAAAAGATTCAAACGGATGTACGGCTGATACATCTGTTGCGGTGGGCAGTAATGTGGGAATGAACATTGACAGTATTATTGTTTCGGATGTTTCCTGCTACGGATATAATAACGGTACCATTACGGTTTATTCTTCCGATGCGGACTTTTTCAGTATTGACAACGGAAGCACTTTCCAATCTTCAAACAGTTTTGACAGTTTACAAGCAGGGAATTATGATATAATTGTAAAAGACTCTACCGGCTGTGAAACATTGGGTAATGCAACGGTTAACCAACCTGATGCATTAGAAATTTCTGCAAATATAACACCGGTATCTTGTGGTGTGCCCGGACAGATAGATATTAATGTAAGTGGAGGCACCCCTGTATATTCATTAAATTGGTCAAACGGAGATACAACAAATATTATTAGTAATCTTACAGCGGGAGATTACAGTATTACCGTGACAGATGCAAATTTATGCCAGACTGATACGACACTTAATGTTCCTGAAGGAAATTTATCGGGAACCCTAACGGTGATCATTTCCGGCTTGTCGTGTTATGGAGATACAAATGCTATAATTTCGGTAAGTTTGGCAAACGGATTAGCTCCTTTCTCTTACAACTGGCAGCATGATAATAATTTGCATGATTCAATAGCAACAGGTTTAGGTGCAGGAAGTTATTCTGTTACGGTAAGTGACAGCTATGGTTGCGAAGGTGATACGACAATTGAAATTACCCAGCCTGACCAACTTATTGTAAGGGACAGTATTATAAATGTTAATTGTTACGGAAATAATGACGGAGAAATATATGTGGATGTTTACGGCGGCACACAACCTTATGTATATGACTGGAGTAATGGTGCCTCAAGTGGAGACTTATTAAATGTTGAAGCAGGAACATATTATTTGACTGTAACTGACAACAATTCTTGTACTGCTACTTTGGAAGCAACTGTTACCCAACTGGATTCAATTTATGCAGATGTGGAAATCACTTATTCGGGCAATAGGGCTGATATTAACATTAATGTATCGGGAGGAGTGCAACCTTATACATTTTTGTGGTCAAACGGTATGACAACATCACAAGTTGAAGGCTTAGCTCCGGGTGAATATTCCGTTACAATAACGGATAATAACGGTTGTGAAAAGATTATCCCAATTATTATAGAAACAAAAGAACCTTTACTTATTCCTACTGTTTTGACACCTAACGGAGACGGTGCAAATGATACTTGGAGAATACAAGGTATTGATTCTTATGACGATGTTAGTATAGAAGTGTTTAACCGATGGGGAGACACGGTATTTAAGTTTGAAGGTTCAGGACAAGATTACAATAATGTAGAAAAACAGTGGGACGGTACTTGGAACGGAAAACAACTACCGTTTGGAAGTTACTTGTATGTAGTAAAACTAGGAGGCGAAGTGCATAAAGGTACCTTGATTTTGAAACGATAAAATAAAATGGGGCTCGACTGCCCCATTTTTTATTATTTGATAAAGTTCATTCGCGATTAGATGAGTAGATGTATTTTAATTTGTTAATTAGTTAATTTGCTAATTTGTTAATGTGGGTAAGGTAAGTGATATAGTTGATTTGAGTGTTTGGAGCTTTTTTTATTTCTTAATGAATCTCTTTGTTATTGTTTGAGATCCGGCAATTATTTTGATGAAATATTCTCCTGCCGGAAGTGATGAGGTGTCGAATGTTAGG
>JALWKH010000404.1 GCA_026996635.1 Bacteroidales bacterium
TTGCTGGCAGGTATTTTTATTTTTGTTTTTTACTACTTTTATGATTCACCTGAAGAAATAATCTTGAAAAGAGAAAATCATCTTTATAAAGAGCAGTTAACCTTATTTGAAAAAAAACTTGATCTGATAGAAAAGACTTTGAAAGATCTTGAATACAGAGACAATAATATCTACAGAACAATTTTTGAAGCGGAACCAATACCATACACATACCGCGAATCAGGCACCGGAGGTGCAAATAGATACGAAAATCTTGAAGGGTATAAATATTCCGACTTGGTTATAAATATTGCAAAAAAACTTGATAAGATAGAAAAAGAAGTTTATGTGCAAAGCAAGTCGTATGATGAAATAGTAAACCTAGCCAAGAAAAAAGAAGATATTCTAAAACATATTCCAGCTATTCAACCGATTTTGAACAAGCAATTACGCAGAATATCATCATATTTCGGTTACCGTATTGATCCTGTTTACAAAGTAAGGAAACATCACGACGGTATAGATTTTACCGCTCCTATAGGTACTCCCGTACATGCTACCGGCGACGGTATCGTTACATTGGTTAAGCATGGTAATAGAGGATACGGTAATCAAATAGAAATCTCGCACGGATATTCATATAAGACAAAGTACGCACACTTGAGTAAGATACTTGTAAAAGAAGGTGAGCATGTAAAAAGAGGGCAAGTAATAGGCTTAGTCGGAAATACCGGTAAATCCGTAGGTCCTCATTTACACTATGAAGTAAGGAGGAATAATGTACCTATAAATCCTATTAACTTCTTCTTCCAAGATATGTCACCGGAAGAATACGACAGAATGATTGAGCTCAGTGCACAAAGCGGAGGACAATCACTCGATTAAAAATAATGAGACACAAGAATTTGCCTGATAAAAAACAATTTTTCAGCATTGGGGAAGTCTCCGCTTATATTGGTGTGCCCGAATCAACACTAAGGTACTGGGAAAAAGAATTTAACCAAATAATCAAACCACGCAGATTTGCAGGAGAACGCCGCTATACCCGCAAGGATATAGAACAAATTGAGAAGATTTACGAACTTCTTAAGGTCCAAAAACTTACCATAAAGGGTGCAAAAGATTACCTGAAAAGAAAACGGAAAAAATTTGTACTCAAAGATTACGAACTCGTACAGGAACTTAAAGACTTGAAGCAGAAGCTCGAGTGGTTAAAAAAAATATTGGAAGAAAATGCCTAAGATCAAGGACTTGTTGTCTGTTATAGACAAAGAATTTCCTTTCGGATTGCAAGAAAGTTACGATAATTCCGGCTTGTTGGTGGGAAACGCCTATGACGATATAAAAGGTGTGTTAGTTAGCTTGGATGTAACGGAAGAAGTGCTGGATGAAGCAATAAAACTCGGTGCAAATGTTGTGTTGGCACATCATCCCATTATTTTCAGAGGACTGAAAAAGCTTACCGGCAGTAATTATGTGGAACGTACTGTTATAAAAGCGATAAAAAATGATATTGCGATAATTGCTTCCCATACGAATACAGATAACAAAGCATACGGGACAAACAGTATTCTTGCAGAAAAACTGGGGCTTAAAAATGTAAAGGTCTTAGTACCCCAAGACGGCAAGTTAAAAAAATTGGTAACTTTTGTTCCTGAAGAATATGAAGACAAAGTGCGTTTTGCTCTATTTGAAGCAGGTGCCGGTATTATAGGAAATTATGATTATACGAGTTTTTCCGCTCCGGGCACGGGAACTTTCAGAGGCAACGAAAACACGAATCCGTTTGTAGGTAAACAGGGAGAATTGCATAGGGAAAATGAAAAACGTCTTGAAACAATATTCCCTTCCTATATAGAAAGCAAAGTTATTGCCGCACTATTGTCTGCCCATCCGTACGAAGAAGTGGCTTACGACATTTTCTCCCTTGACAACCGCAATCCTTATGCAGGCAGTGGTGTGATTGGGGAATTTGAAGAAGAGGTTGATTTACAGTCTTTTTTATCGGAAGTGAAAAAGATAACTGGTGCAGGATGCATTAAATATACGCAGCCTCATAAGAAAAAAGTAAAAAAGATTGCCGTGTGCGGAGGTGCTTGCTTCTTTGCATTGGGCAATGCAATTGGAAGCGGTGCAGATGTTTTCATTACTTCCGATGTTAAATATCATGAATATTTTGATGCCCTTGGAAAAATAACTTTGGTTGATGTCGGTCATTATGAAATGGAACAATTTGTAAAAGAAATATTTTTGAATCTGATTCGGAAAAATTTTTCTAACTTTGCAGTTCATTTTAGCACAGTAAATACAAACCCCATAAATTATCTATAAATTATGAAGACACAAGAATACAGCGTAGAAGAAAAGTTGAAAATGTTGTATAAGCTCCAGCTTATTGACAGTGAGATTGATAAGATAAATATTCTGCTCGGCGAATTACCTCTGGAAGTTGAAGATCTCAGCGACGAAATAAAAGGATTGGAAACGAGAATAGAAAAATATAAAGACAAAATAGAAGAAGATAAGGAAGAAATAAAAGCTCAAAATGCTAAAAGGGACGAAGCAAAAGCATTACTTGAAAAGTACAACAAACAACTTGACGAAGTAAGAAATAACCGTGAATACGATTCTTTGCAAAAAGAAATAGAATACCAATCTTTGGAAATAGAGCTTGCCGAAAAGAAAATCAGGGAAGCAAAAGAAAGAATAGAAGAAAATGAAAAACTGATAGAAGAAACTCAACAAAAACTTGAAGCAAAGAAAAAGGAATTAGTTGAAAAACAAGCAGAGCTTGAAGAAATTCAAAAAGAAACCGAAAAAGAAATTGCCGAACTTAAGGCTAAATCAGAAGAAATTGCCAAACTGATTGAACCGAGGTTGCTTTCCGCTTACAAGAGGATAAGGCAAAATGTAAGGAATAAACTCGTTGTGGTAAGAGTTCAACGCGATGCTTGCGGAGGTTGTTTCAACAAAGTTCCGCCACAAAGACAAGTGGATATTCGTTCGCATAAAAAAATCATTGTTTGTGAACATTGCGGCAGGATACTTATAGATAAAGCACTTGCTTATGAAGTGTATGAAGACTTGGGAGGAAAGTTCTTGGAAGTTATGAAAAAGGAACAGGAAGAAGAAAAAGAACTCGAAAAGAAGAAAAAGCCGGCAAGGAGATCTACTCGTTCGAGAGTGAAAAAATCATAAATTACCAATTAAATAGCGAAGGGAAGGCTGCTTTTTTAGGCAGCCTTTTTTTATATGTTGTAAAGGTTGTGAAATCCTTCATCTTGATTGTTGTCATCAGGATCGTGAAAATACATATAATCCATTTCCAGCAAAAAGCCGTCTGGCAGAAAGTCTATCCATTTATTGGAAGTTAAAGTGGCTTTATACAGAGCTTTAAAATGAATATTTTCCATTGAGGCTTCATTTTCGCTTACAGGTAAATTTTTAATTTTACTAACTGAAATAACTATATCATCTACGAATTTATGCATTAAGTATGTGTTTATGCTTACCATCTCTAAATCGGTGTAATCAAAGTCATATCCTTCCAGATTGTGAAATAAATCGACAAAAGCATTTTCTTTTTTTAACTTATCAATTTCTTTTAAACTTAAGATAGGATAAGATTTATGAAATTTATCTTCGCCGGGGAAGCATAATGCAATTATACTTTTTAAAAGGATGGAAACAACATTTGTTTTGGAAACTTTTTCTTCCTGAGGGAGACTTAATTCGAAAAATAACACCGCATTCCCTTTGTTTACAACTTTAAACTTGCTCATAATCAAGAAATTGTATTTTCTTGAAATCTGCAACTAATTTAAATAAAATTAAAAAATTAAGAATCATAACTAATGTAACCCGGAGAATAATTTTTTTTAAATAATGTTTTGGTTTATTTTTGTCAAAAATGTAACGGCACATGAGATTGATTATTGTTTTTATCCTGCTTACCGAAACAATTTTTGCTATAAATACAGACAGCTTAAAAAGTGTAATAAACAGCAATGTAAGCGTTCAAAATAAAGTTGATGCTTTAAATGCTTTGGGTTGGGAGTTGAGAATGAAAAATCCCGATTCTACTGTAGCTTTGCTTTCTTCTTCCATTTCAATGGCATACAAAGCGGGATACCAAAAAGGGCTTGCGTTGGCGTTGAACAATTACGGTTGTTCCGTGATGCTTTACGGAATGTTTCAGGCGGCTAACGACTCTCTGGATAAAGCGATAGAAATTTATAAATCATTAGGAGAAGATGTAGAGGTAGGTAAAGCTCTGGTAAACAAAGCAATAAATTATTATTACCAATCATTACCGGATAGTGCGATAATTTTGGCAAAACAGGCACTCGGATATCTTGCCGCGGATACTGTACGTTTGGCTGCAACACATCTTAATATCGGGTTGTTTTACCGGTCGGCTGGCAAGTTGAGAGAAGCCATTACTCATTATCTGAAAGCATTGGATTTGTATGAGAAAATCGGGAATTGCGATCTGACGGCTGCAACTCAAAACAATATTGCAACATTGTTTTATTATTTGGAAAAATATGATAAAGCTATTGAGTATAGCATATATGGATTAAACACTGCAAAAAAATGTAATTCGGTTCGCGAAATAGGATCGGCTTACTTTGTTCGCGGTATTTCTTACGGTAAGATTAAACTGTTGGACAGTGCAGAATATTATTTAAGGGAATCCGTAAAAAAATTTAAAGACCCCGCTTATAAGAGAGAGCAGAATAATGCACTTTTTAGTCTGGCGGAAATTTATTATGAAACAGGCAGGTACAATATGGCATTGCCGATTTACGATTCCATAATGGATTACTTCAAGGCTATAAATGATATTAAAGCATACTCATCGTGTTTGAACGGAATAGGACTTATTTATTATTCGCAAGGCAAAAATGATTCGGCATATAAATACTTGTCACAATCTTATGAAAATCTTTCTTACATTGAAGATCCGTACTTTTATAAAACAGTTTTAAAATCCTTTGCCGACCTTACCGAAAAAATGGGAGATAAGGACAAAGCCTTGTTTTTGCATAAACTTTACGAGCAGGTAAAAGACAGCCTTTACAAAGAAGAAGTTGCCAGGCAAACGGCGGAAATAGAAGCTAAATACAGGTTGAATGAATTGCTGTAGGGAATGAAAGGTGTGGAAATAGAGAAAGCGGAACTTGAATTTAATTTAAAGTTTTTGGCTGTGTTTCTTTTGCTTACGGTAATTGTATCCGGTTGGCTGTTTTGGTCTTACGGAAAAAAGCGTAAGGTGCTGGCAGAGATGAAAAAGCAACGGGAAAAATATTTGGCTGAATACAAGACTCTTAAAGAAGCCTACAACCAAGTTTACAATAAGCTGGAAAAAATAAGCTATTTCATTTCCGAAGCAAAAAAGAACGATGAAGCAACGGAAGAAGATTATCCGATAGAAACACTTACCAAGCGTGAGTTGGAAGTTTTATCTTACATCTCAATCGGATTGCTGGACAAAGAAATTGCGGATAAACTTGATATATCTGTAACAACCGTGAGAACCCACTGTCGCAATATTTACAAAAAACTTGGCATAAACAACAGAACGGAAGCGGCAAAAATAGCGGGTAAGTATAAGGTGTAAAAAGGACGGGATTTGTTTCCCGCCCCGATAAAGTCTTAGAGTAATTTTATGTTTTCTTCGTCTGTGATTTTTTCGCAATAATTACATTTCAAAGCCACCTTACCGTTTTTTTCAAGTACCGTGAATTTAGGCGGCACATCTTCGTAATTTGTTATGCACTTCGGATTAACACATTTTACAATGCCGTGGATTTGTTTGGGCAATTTCACCACCTTTTTTTCCACCACTTCGTAGTCTTTGATGATATTTAGTTTGGCATCGGGTGCAATAAGTGCAATTTTGTTTATTTCATCTTCTTCAAAAAACTTGTCGGAAATTTTTATAATGGCTTTTCGTCCTAACTTCTTGCTTTCCAGATTGGTGCCGAAAGTGATTTGCTTGTCTATTTTATCAAGGCTCAAAATTTCTATCACCTTAAAAAGTTTCGACGCAGGTATATGGTCTATTACCGTTCCTTCTTTAATGGCACTTACTTTGAGTTCTTTATTTTCTTTTACCATAACTGATTGTTTTTTTAGATTAAACCGAGAATTAAAGCGATGATTGCTTGTCTTACATATACACCGTTGAGAGCTTGTTGGAAATAGTATGCTTTGGGATTGGAGTCAACATCCGTGCTTATTTCGTTTACTCTCGGTAGCGGGTGCAATACCCTCAGATTGTCTTTTGTCCCTTCGAGCATTTCGTTGCGCAGCACATAAGAATTTTTCACTTTTTCATATTCAATCGGGTCGGAGAAACGTTCTTTTTGGATTCTGGTAACATACAGGATGTCGGTTGTTTTAATTGTGTCTGTTATGTTTTCAAATTCTGCAAACGGAATGTTTTTTTCTTTGAGGAAAAGTTTGTATTCGTCGGGTAATTTCAATGTGGGAGGCGAAACAAGGTTGAATTTAGGATTGAAGTGCGACATTGCCATAATGAGTGAGTGAACCGTGCGGCCGTACTTTAAGTCGCCAACAAGTGTTATTTCAAGGTTGTCGAGGGTGTTTTGAGTTTTCAATATGGAATAAAGGTCAAGCAAGGTTTGGGTAGGGTGCTGGTTTGCACCGTCGCCCGCATTTACTACCGGTACTTTCGACACTTCACTAGCATACCTTGCACTGCCTTCTATCGGGTGTCTCATCACAATCAAGTCGGAATAGTTTGCAACTGTTTGAATGGTGTCTTTCAGTGATTCGCCTTTTTTTACGCTCGAAGTGCTTGCGTCGGTAAATCCGATGATTTTACCGTTCAGTTTGTTTACCGCACTTTCAAAGCTAAGTCGTGTACGTGTAGAAGGCTCAAAGAACAATGTCGCAATTACTTTTCCCGACAAAATATTTTGTACGGGATTGGCTTCAAAATGTTTTGCCACTTCCATAATTGTCAGGTAGTCGTCTTTTCCGTAATCCAAGATGGAAACCAGACTCCTGCCCAAAAAGTTTTCTTTGCTCATTTTTTAAAAGGTTTTTATGAATTTTATTTCTGTTTTTATTTTTCCCAGATTGTTGAAAAAATCTTTTTCGCCGTGGGGCAATGCTATTTTTACGGAACACTTTTGTTCCATTTTGATGTCGTAGTGCTCAATCTTCAGTTTTTTCAATAGCCCCAAAAACTCTCCCATGTCTTCATAGCCGAAACTGATGAGATATTCGTCTTTGAGCTCCCTTGTGATTATTTCGGCATTGTTTAGTGCATCTGCGGCAGATTGCTTGTAAGCGGTAATAAGTCCGCCCACGCCGAGTTTTACTCCGCCGAAATAGCGTACCACTACAATTCCCGTGTTGGTTAGTTCAAAGGAATGAATTTGCCCCAGAATCGGTTTCCCCGCAGTTCCCGAAGGCTCACCGTCGTCATTAAAGCGTTCCAACACCGATGTTACGCCTATTCTGTAAGCATAACAATGATGTCTGGCATCGTGATACTTTGATTTAATTTCTGCAAGTTTTTGCTTGAAATCTTCTTCCGAAAAAACAGGGAAAGCGATAGAAATGAATTTACTTCCTTTTTCTTTGTAAAGTCCTTCGGCGGGTTGTGATATTGTTTTGTATTTTGTCAATTCCGGTTGTTTGGTCAAACCGGGACACAAATATAAGCAGAATTTTTAAGAAATGAGGAATTTTTACAAGTTCTAAATTTTTTTGTTTAAATCGATACAAACTTGTCTTGCCAATTGTTTCAGATACTCGTTATAGTCATAAATATACCGTCTGATAAAAGTTTTTGTTGAAGTCCATTCATTGTTATCTACATCTTTCATATATGTTCCGTATTCTATCAGACCGTTTTTCAATTCACTGTTTCCGCTGTACAAACTGTATTCTATCTTTAAGTCTGCATTTTGCGGTGAAATAGTTTCGGCAGTTGCATCAATGTAAGTTACTATTATTATCAAGTTAATGTAGCCGTATTTATAAATAAATTCCTTGGGGAGTGATTGTATTGTTAAGTATAATGTTTTGTTTTTCAGTTTTTTGGTTAATCCTGTTGAATCTGCATAATAATTTAAATAAGAAGTAAAGTTCTTCATAATTTCTTTGCTGCCGATATCACATTTTATGTCTTCTTCCCATTGCCAATATAGTATGGCAGGTATAAAACGTGATTTTGTTTTAACGGCTGTTGTTTGTTTGGGAACTAAAAAGGTTGTGTCAGCTTTTACTTTTATTTGAGGGATATTCGCGCTATAATCTACTTGAGGGATAGTGTCTTTCATTGCTCTATCTACAATACGCGTAAGTCTGCCTGTACTGATACAAGATATTTCCATAAAAGGCATTGTTAGTATTACCAAATATAAAAATACTTTTTTCATATCAAATAATTTATCCGTGGGTGCAAATTTAACTTTTTCACAAAACAATGTTGATGCCAAATATAATTTGAAGTTAGTTTTTTAAGTTATTTTATTCATAAAAAAATTATTATTGTCACTAACTTATAATATTGGTTAAAATACTTATATTTAAGGTTCAAATATTTGAACGAAACGAAGTGAATTTGTTAAGCATTGTCATAAATTACGATATACTTTTTTTGGTTGTAAACGTTTTGGCCATTGTAAACCTTCTTGTTTTAACTTTATTCTTGTTAATCAGTAAGAGGAATTATAAAGCAAATTATATTCTTGCTGCTATTGTTTTTTTACCTGTTACAAATTTTTCGTTTAATATTCTTTTGCTTAGTGGTATTGTGTTTAACTATCCCAAGTTGCTTTTGTTTACTACATCTGCAGTAAACTCAACATTTCCTTTATTATTTTATTTGTATTTACGGATGATCATCGGAAAATCCATAAAGAAATTTTCAATTTATATTCCTTGGTTATTGCGACAATTGTATTCCAAACTTATTTTGTTTTATTGTCTTATGACGAACAAGTACGGTTTATAAAACAAATTGCATCAGGAGTGCCACCGAATGCTTTTATTGCCGTTGATTTTTCATTTTTTATTGTTACAATGGTTTATGCTATTATGAGTGTTGTTTTGGGTGAAAACTCCTATAGAGGCAGTATTAAAGAACATTTAGACAATTTATTAAAAGTTAGGTTTGTTAGGTTATTTAGCAGAATGTTTTTATTGTTGTCACTTATAATAGTTTTGTTTTACATTTTTGTTCCGTATAAATGGATTCAATATGTTGTAACTCCAATTGCCATGAATATCATTTTCTTTGTGATAGTGTTCTTTGCACAAAGATCTGCAGTTATTTTTTATTCCTCAGACGGTAGAAATACATCTGTTATTAACAATGAAATAGGATTACAACAAAAATTATTGAGAATTAAAAAATTATACCCGAAAATAAATGTGGAAGGAATATTTAAGATTATTAAAAATGAGATTGAGGATGAGTTTTTCTTAAACAGTAATATGTCTTTGACTTTTTTATCCGAAAAACATAATATACCGGCAAATCATATATCAATTTT
>JALWKH010000405.1 GCA_026996635.1 Bacteroidales bacterium
GTACTGCTTGCTCAAAAGAACAAAAATTATTCGGCAGACATTAAAAAAGTTCTTGCATACGTGGTGTTTTCAGCAGTTATCAATTACCTTTTTATAAACAGTATTCAAATTTTTTAATTATCACCACCGGGATCGTTTTTTGTAGGGGCACACGGCCGTGTGCCGCTACTTGCATTATATTGAGCAAAAACTGGTCCTATCAAATGGCAGAAAACAGTAAAAGCTTAAAAAGAAAAAAACCTACAACACAAACTCATCAATCACATTCAGCGTGTCGGGGTTTATTACCTTTACTTTTATTCTGCCATTGTGGTTTACATCAAAGATAACCACGGCATTTTCGGTAGAAAAAGCTTTAAGGTGGTCTGTCCACGGCAGATTTTCTTTTGCATAATAAGGAGCTCCTGCCGCACCGTTGTTAATTTGCCAAATAGTCCGTTTCAACTTTATTTTTTTGCCTTTCCACCCGTCGGGATAAATTTTTGTACCCGGTCCGATTTCCAACCTGCAATAATTATGTTCATCGCCGGTAAGCAAAGCTACAGTCTTTTTGCTTTTATTTACCAGTAAGTCCAGAATTTGGTCTCTACGCTCAATTATTCCGTATTTAATCTTTGCCTTGCCAATTTGTGCCCTGTATTTATTATCTCCACCGTACCACATATCGTTTGTGGAGTGCCCGCCGTTTGGAAAAACAGGAGTATGCAGTGTTACAAAAATGTATTTTATAGCATCATCGTGCTCAAGTTTATCAATGGTGTTTTTCAGCCATTGCATTTGCCCGTCCATAAAATATGCGTGCAGATTCCCTACCATTCTTTCGTTTTCAGTTAAATCGGGATTGTAAAAATAATTGCTATTCAAAACAATAACTGCAGTATTGCTGTGGGTATAATAATAAGCGTTTTCTTTATATGACGGCAATGGTTTACCGGTTACGGGATTGGTATAATTTTCAGGATCGGGACCGTTTAGTGGATTTGTAAATTCCTCTGCAAAAATACTTTCGGCATCCCTACCTTTTTTGTCGGTATAATTTAAGAACCATTTTTTATCCTTGCTGATATTAAAAATAGCATTGTAAACTTCGTGGTTACCCATTGTCACATAAACCGGGAAATATGCGGCAAAAGGCATAACAGTTGTTCGCCAGTTTGAATATTCCAACTTCATTTCGCTGTAATTTCCTGTATAACCGTTTATCAAATCTCCCGAAAATTGGAAGAATGAAACACCTTCATTGGCTGCCACTGCAAAAATCTTTTTGAGAATATAAGCATTGGTGCCATACAAATTCCTTTCTCCACCACCACTGCCGGCACGGCTGTCGCTGGCATAAGCGAACTTAAATTCCGTATCGCTGCCATATTCGGGAGCTGTCCTGAAACTTCTCGTTATCGTATCTATTCCGCAAATTACCGTGTATTTATAAGACTTGCCCGGATTTAAACCGAAAATAGTTTTTTCGTGAACAGTACCTTGTGTCTGATAAGTTTTTCCTGCAACCGTAATAAATCCGAGAGTATTTATATTACTTTCAAACCTTATGGTAACACTAATGGGAGTCACAATATTTACAGTAGGTGTTTTGGTCATAAAGACAGCAGGGATAAATTCACCGTTTTTGTAACGGAAACCAAGCCTAGCATCATATAGCAGTTGACCTTTGTCTGTCATCACACGGTAACCGATAATTCCGTATTTTTTCTTTTCCCACCCCGTCATATCGTATTTACCTCTCAACATTGATATGGGCACCAATACTTTGCCGTCTTTGATTTTGGCACTCTTTTTAAAAAATACAGGATAGGGGAATTTGTTTTTATTTTCTATAAGTCCGAAAAACAAGGTACCATTCAGGTCTTTTTCCCCGAAATTTATTTTTATACCCTTGTCGTTTTGTTCATATTTGATTTTGGAAATATTCAAAGGGGATTTATGCTTTACTGCATAAATCTTTTTTCCGTCAACTTTTATATAATAACTGTCTTTATCGTGTTTCGGATAAATATAGTCTTGTGAACAAGCGGTAAAGGCAGTAAATAAAACCCAAACCGCAAAAATTAATCTGTACACTCTCATAACAAAAATTATTTATTACCACAAAAGAATAAATAATTTCCCAAACCGGAGAGAATAAACAAAAAGAAAATTAAGAAATCAGGCTAAATTGCCACATAATAGTTGCTTTTTTTCTCAAAGCCCAATTCAATAGGTTCTATAATGCTTTCGTGGTAGCCCAATATCAAATATGCTCCTTTGTTCATATTATTACGAAACATGCGAAGGATACGCTTCTGCAGACTGAAATTGAAATAAATTAAAACATTGCGACAAAAAATAATATCGAACTTGGTTAGGAACTCCTGTTCTCCTTTTATTAAATCATGTACTCTGAACATTGGTATTCTCCGATACTGTTCCTTTATTTTCAGCAAATCATTCCTTCTGTCAATATCAAAATACTTTTTATAGCTCACACCTCTGTTTATCTCATAATTAAGCGGGTGTTTGTTTATTACCAAATCAAAATTATTAAGATATTCGAAATTAAGCCGGTAACGGTATTCACCTTTTTTTGCCTTTTCTATTACCTCATCATTTATATCCGTTGCAAATATCATCGCTTTATCAAGTATATCCAATTCATTCATAAGAATAATGTTGGAATACACTTCCTGCCCGGTTGAACACCCTGCATGCCATATACTTATTTTAGCATGATTTTTCAATTTCGGATATATATCATACCTGAGAGAATACCACATCGGAGGATCCCTGAAAAGTTCGGTAGTATTTACAGTAATATCGTTTATAAGTTTTCGAGCAAATTTATTGTCAGTCTTAATTTTGTGAACAATTGAAACCGGATTCATTCTATACTCAGAAGTAATCCTTTCTATCCTGCGCTTAAGGGATTTTTCAGAATATTCGGTGATATCAAAATCAGTATATTCCTTTAATGTTTTTGCAATATTTTTTACATCTTCCAAAGTAACTTCCATATGTATTCTACGAAATAAAACAACGGAGGTAACAAAAATAGCTACCTCCGTATGATTTTTTTTGTTAAATGTTATCAATTATGCTGCAAAGCCTGTCAAAAATTTCATCAATGGTTCCGATACCATCAATTTTGTAATATTTATTTTGCTTTTGATAATATTCTTTTACACTGTCTTTTTCACGATTATAAACATTTATCCTGTTTTTGATTACTTCTACATTTTTATCGTCTTCCCTGCCTTCCAATTCTGCCCTTTTTGTGATTCTATTAATTATTTCTTCATCATCAACAGATATTTCAATCATTCCGTTTATTGCCGTGTCGTGTTTAGTTATTATTTTATCCAAGCCTTCAGCCTGGGGCAATGTCCTGGGAAATCCGTCAAAAATAAACCCCTTGTCATTCATATTATTCTTAACAAAATTTTCTACCATTTCCAATATTATCGAATCCGGCACAAGTTCACCTTTGTCCATATAAGCCTTGGCTTTTTGTCCGACCGGTGTGTTATTTTTCAATTCATTTCTAAACATATCACCAGTCGAAAGATGAACAAAACCGTACTTTTCAACTATTTTTTTGGCCTGGGTGCCTTTACCTGCTCCCGGAGGGCCAAACAATACTATGTTTTTCATGATTTGTTATTTTTTGAGTTTATAAACATTTGTCAAATTCCTTCCGTATCCGTCATAATCCAACCCGAAACCTACAATAAAGTCATTAGGAATTTCCATACCAATGTAGTCTATATGATCATTAGTCTGGTAAGCATCCGGTTTAAAAAACAAAGTAGCAACCACTATCTTTTTTGGTTCATAGCCGATAAGCTGTTTTTTTATTTGTTCCATGGTTATTCCCGTATCGATAATATCTTCCAGTACAATAACCGTTTTGTCTTTTATATCTTCATTTATGCCTATCAGTCTTTTCACTTTACCTGTAGAAGCTGTACCTTGATAAGAAGCCAATTTCAAAAAAGAAATTGTACAAGGGAATTTTATCCTTTTCAGCAATTCGGCAGCAAACAAAAATGACCCGTTGAGGATACCCAGAAAAATCGGATCACTGTCTTTGTAATCATTGGTAATTTGTTCCGCCAATTTATCTATCGCTTCATAAATTTTTTGTTCGGGAATAAAGATTTCAAACTCTTTATCCAATATTTTTACTGTCTCCACTTTAATATTGATTTTTTTATTATAATTGCAAAAGTAAATATAAAATCATTACCCAAAATAAATTTTTTGAAAATGAAAGCATTGGTAAGTATAGTAATGGGAAGCACATCGGATTGGCCGGTAATGAAGAAAGCTGCCGAAATTTTGGAAAAACACAGAATACCGTTTGAAGTGCATGCTTTGTCGGCACACCGCACACCCGAAAAGGTTGTGGAATTTATTGAAAATGCTACCAAAGACGGGGTTAAAGTCATAATAGCAGGAGCAGGTGGAGCAGCACATTTGCCCGGAGTAGTTGCTGCATATACAACATTACCTGTAATCGGCGTACCCTGCAGGTCTTCAATTTCAGTTGACGGATGGGATTCAATTTTGTCCATTCTTCAAATGCCTCCCGGCATACCTGTTGCCACAGTTGGATTAGATAATGCTCAAAATGCGGGGATACTGGCAATGCAAATTTTGGCATTAACGGATGAATCAATAGCCGAAACCTTAAGGGAATACAAAGAAAGCCTAAAATCTAAAGTCATAAAAGCAAATGAAGAACTCAGCAAAATTATGGAATTTAAGTATAAAGTTAATTAGTGTTTTTACTATAACTTTTTTGTGGAATTTCACTGCTCAGTCACAAGGCTATAGTGAATATTATCCTACGGGAGCACGCCAAGGTGCCATGGGTGGCACGGGCGTGGCTCTTATCGACATATGGTCTGCATCATATAATCAAGCAGCCATGCCTTTTTTAGAAAATCCAGAGATTGGCTTTTTTTACGAAAACCGTTTTACAACATTCGGCTATCAGGCTTTTGCGGGAATTTACCCATTGAATAACAGTGCAGTTTCATTTACGGCTAATTATTTGGGAGTAAGAAATTATTCATCAATAATGGCTGGATTGGCATATGCACTTAAATTAAACGAAAATGTATCGGCATCCGCACAAATAAATTTTCATCACAGCCAAGTGCCTGAAGCTCTCTACCCGAGCAATACGGCAGTTACAGCGGAGCTAGGTATTTTTTCCAGAATTAGTGAGAACTTTATGATAGGAGCACATGTTTTCAACCCGGCTACTATTTATGAAACTAAAACCGACTCTATGAGGTTTGCTACCGTATTTTCCATAGGAATGCTTTACAAGCCTGCAGAAAAGATTAATCTTCTGTTTGATATTAATAAAGACACGAGATATCCTATCATTTACCGTGCAGGCATGGAATATTTTTACAAAGAAAAACTATATTTCAGATTGGGTCTCTCTGCATCAAAATACTATATGAATACAGTAGTTTCAAATTACACTTCATTTTCTTTCGGACTCGGATATGTATTCAAATCTTTTGAATTCAATTTATCTTATTACCAACATTATTTATTAGGATTTACCCCACAATTCACAATGAACTACACATTTTAAATTTGAAATAATTTCAAAAAAGTTTTTCCACCGGATTTATTTGCCATACATTTGTGGCAAATAAATTATTATGAACACACAAAACATTTTAGATCAATTAATTGAAATTGGGGTTAACTATGGACCCAAACTCATTGGTGCAATTGTAGTACTGATAGTAGGCATCTGGATAATAAAACTTCTGGATAGAAGTTTTCAAGCACTCTTGAACAAAAGAAAATTCGAACCCTCACTAAAATCTTTTCTAGGCAGTTTAGTTTCCATAATACTGAAAACACTGTTAGTCATTTCTGTACTGAGCATGATTGGTATCGAAATGACCTCTTTCATTGCAATTTTGGGAGCTGCAGGTCTTGCTATAGGGTTATCACTTTCCGGCAGCTTGCAAAACTTTGCAGGTGGAGTTATGATACTTATTTTTAAGCCTTTCAAGGTAGGAGATTATATAGAAGCACAGGGTTATGCAGGAGTTGTTAAAGAAATACAGATTTTCAACACTATTCTAACAACGCCTGACAACAAAACTATAATTATTCCAAATGGCGGTCTTTCTACTTCTTCACTAACAAATTATTCTACAGAACCTAAAAGACGTGTTGACTGGACATTCGGCATCGGTTACGGTGATGATGTAAACAAAGCCAGAGAAGTGTTAAACAAAATCTTTTCGGAAGACACAAGAGTTTTGAAAGACCCTAAACCGTTTATTGCTGTAGCGGAACTTGCAGACAGCTCAGTAAATTTAGCAGTAAGGGTATGGGTAGAAGGAAAAGACTATTGGGATGTATTTTTTGACACAAACGAAAAAGTTTATAACGAGTTTACTAAAGCTGGATTAAACATTCCTTACCCGCAAATGGACGTACATATTTCAAACAACGCATAAAAACATAAAAAATCTGAGTTATGAAAAGAATAATAACATTTATTACAATTTCGGTTTTGGCTTTTTACACGGGATTTTCACAAGTAACGGAAGCCGAAAAAGATTTAAAGTCGGAGTATAAAGACACAACACAAGGTTGGAAAACAGGAGGCTTGATTTCGTTAAGTTTCTCCAGCGTAACATTAACCAATTGGGCAGCAGGAGGTGAAAATTCCATAGCAATTAATGGCTTGTCAAACTTTTTTGCCAACTACAAAAAAGGCAATATGTTTTGGCAAAATTCATTAAATCTCGCCTACGGATTGTTAAAACAAGGAGAAGCTAAGAAATTCAAAAAAACAGATGACAAGATAGAACTTGTTTCAAAATTCGGTCTTAGAGCAAGCAACAATTGGTATTATTCGGCACTGGCAAGTTTCACATCTCAATTTACGGCCGGCTATAATTATCCCGACGACTCAACGATGATTTCCAACTTTTTGGCACCTGCATACATTCTGACGGCAGCAGGTATGAACTACGGTAAAAACGGATTCAATGTTTTCATTGCTCCATTAACAATGAAGACAACTCTTGTCATGGAAGAATCACTATCAGCTATTGGTGCTTACGGAGTAGATACAGGTAAAACAGTACGTTTGGAATTCGGTGGGTACATCAGGACTTCTTACAGAAAAGAATTCGGAAAAAAATATTTGTTCCAAACAAAATTAGATTTGTTTTCAAACTATCTGCATAATCCGCAAAATATAGATGTTAACTGGGAAGTGTTGTTAAACATGAAACTCACCAAATTTTTATCTGCGGTTATTACAACCAACTTGATTTATGACGATGATATAAAAATCGGAATCGATGATAACGATGATGGTGTTATAGATAGAGAAGGACCACGCACGCAATTTAAAAAAGTTATCGGAGTTGGTCTATCATACCAATTCTGATCCTTATAGTTGCTCTCATGTTTTAAAGGCTGGCAAAATAAGTTATCTTGCCGGCCTTTTTTATATATATAACTCCTGAAAATATTCTTACCTTTGTTGCCATGCCAATGCGACCACCAGGAAATAAAAATTATCTTACCGAAGGTAATATTTTCAAATCACTTGTAAAACTTTCTATTCCAATAATCTTTGCTAACCTGCTGCAAACCGCATATAATTTGACAGATACTTTCTGGGTAGGACGTTTGGGACATGTTGCCGTTGCTGCAGTATCACTCTCTTTCCCAATAATCTTTTTCATTGTTTCGCTTGGCAGCGGACTTACAATGGCAGGATCAATCTTAATTTCTCAATACAAAGGCAAAGAAGACCGGAATGCTTTAAAGCATATAACTTCCCAAACTTTTATGATTATTTTCATAATATCAACCATTCTTGCGTTCTTAGGATTCTTTTTAACACCGACATTAATAGGCTTAATGAGACCCGACCACGCTGTTTATACCGAGGCAGTTACTTATATGAAAATATCATTTACCGGCCTGGTTTTCATATTTATGTATATGGTTTTCCAATCATTGATGAGAGGAGTCGGTGAAGTGAAAATCCCGATGTATATAGTTTTGGGTACGGTTCTATTAAATTTCATATTGGACCCGCTTTTTATTTTAGGTTACGGGCCTGTACCTTCAATGGGCGTAGCAGGTGCTGCTATTTCTACTGTTATTACACAAACAATTGCTGCTATAACAGGTGTACTCTTCCTTGTAAAATGTAATAGACAGTTAAAACTTGAATTCAGAGACTTAACACCGGATTGGCAACTTATAAAAAAAATCTTCTCGCTTGGCATTCCGGTTTCAATAGAACAATCCGCCCGTTCATTAGGGATAACTTTAATGACCTACATGGTTGCGAGATTCGGAACGGTAACGCTGGCTGCATACGGCATAGGCAGCCGCATATTAAGTTTCATTATAATTCCCGCATTAGGCTTGTCTGCGGCAACATCGGCAATGATAGGGCAAAACATAGGTGCCGAAAAATTCGAAAGAGTGAAAATCATTACTAAAACAAGTGCCAAAATAGGATTTTATTCATTGACCTTCATTGGGCTGTTACTGTTTATCTTTTCAAAAGAAGTGGTAGCTGTTTTCATACCCGGCGATTTTGTTACAATAGAAAAAAGCTCACTTTTTATTAAAATAATGGCGCTAAGTTTCGGCTTTGTAGGACTTCAAATGGCATACTTCGGCTTGTTCCGCGGCACCGGGAAAACAAAAATCTCAATGATAATGTCCATTATTTCGCTTTGGATTTTGAGATTACCCGCCGCATATATTTTTGCTTTTCTGTTGGGACTTGGAGAACTCGGAATATGGATTGCCTTCCCGTTCTCAAATGTTATCAGCGGAATAATTGCCTCCATAATAAGCCATAAAGGAAGCTGGGATAAAGGAGTAATATAACATCGCTACCTTATCAAAGTAACATTTCCCGTCCTATTATGGCTGTTACCGTCTTTGGTATAATACACGCATCTCCACACATAAACATCAGGCGGAGCTTGTTTGCTGCCACCTTTCACTGTTCCGTCCCAACCATACCTCGAAGGATTTTCAGGATCGTATTTATCTGTAGCCCAAATAAGTTCTCCCCAACGGTCATAGATAGACAGGTTAAATCCTTTTGCAATATCAATATTTCTTGCTACAACATAGAATAAATCATTCATTCCGTCATTATCGGGAGTAAATGCCGTAGGTGCATAAAATGCCGGAACATCTTGGATTTCTATATTTGCTATTGCCGTGTCCTTACAACCTTTATCGGACTCTACTATTAATACGGCTTGATATGTATTGGCAACATTAGGATATTTATGTCTAGGGTTTACTTGAATGGAACTGTCTCCGTCTCCAAAACTCCAAAAGTTTAGCACATTATCTTCCGACTGGTTTATAAAGTCAATAACAGGATTAACAACAGTTCCGACTTGTGGGTCGTTAATAAATTCTGCCTTCGGCTTTTTATAAACTGTAATCATATTTCCACTTGTACTGTATCTTTACACCCTT
>JALWKH010000406.1:0-2830 GCA_026996635.1 Bacteroidales bacterium
TCTGCAGGTATCTTTTTTTGGTGGTAATAATGATATGTTGCAATTGCTTTATCTTCTTTACTCAAAGAAAAATCCCGCATTGTATATTTCAAGTTTATTTCTCTATTCAAAATTAGTGTATCCTGCCTTGATAATAATTCAAAAGCCGTTTTATTTTGTGAAAAAAGCAGCAAGCTGTTACTTAAAAGAAACAGTATAAGAAATAAATGTCTCATCAGTTCAATACATTTATTGCAAAATTATGAAAAATAAATAAACGACACAATGCACAAACACAACATATTATTTATCAACCCATTACCTTAACAGTAAAACTTTCCTTCTTCGTTTCAGATTTTCCTATCATCTTTTCTTGTAAATTTGCACTTATGAAAAAAATCCTGCTTTTTATAAACTCATTTTTGTTCACATTCAGCATCAGCTTTGCCGGAAACAATGATTCTGCATTTTACGGTAAAATATCCGACCTTATCCGATCGTCATCGGAAATGTATTATTTAACCCACTCCGAAAAAGAATTAAATATAAATGCGGAACTAAACGACTTTATGGTAGAATATAACATTGCCAAACTAAACAAAACCTCTCCCATAGAATTGTATTTTGACAAAGATGTGAAAAAGTGGATAGCATTTTATATAAGAAAGAAACCTGAACTCACAAAAAAAATTGTAGAACTCTCATATTTCTATTTCCCGCTGTTTGAAAAAGAATTGGATAAATACAATTTACCACTTGAGCTTAAATATATTCCCGTTATAGAATCCTCGCTCAACCCCAATGCACGTTCCCGCTCCGGTGCGGTAGGTCTGTGGCAATTCCTCTATGAGACGGGCAAGCTGATGAACCTTAAAATCACATCGTTTTACGATGAACGGAAAGACCCTTACAAAGCAACGGAAGCCGCTTGCAATTATTTTAAATTCCTCTACGGTCTGTTCGATGACTGGCTGTTGGCAATTGCCGCATACAACTGTGGGCCTACTACCGTAAAAAATGCCATACAGCGGGCAGGCGGACAAAAAAGTTTTTATGCCATAAAAAAATATTTACCCAAAGAAGCCCGGCAATATGTTCCGAAATTTGTGGCTGCTAGCTATTTTATGAACTTCTACCACAAATTGGGAATAAATCCCGATACCAACATTATTTCGTATTTCGAGACAGACACAATATTAACTTACAAACCTTTAAGATTTGATGCAGTTTCCCATTATACGGGAGTTCCGATGGAGGTGTTAAAGTTTCTTAATCCGGTGTATTCCAAAGGTTACAAACCTGCAACAAAGACAAAAGAAAGATTCGTGTTGCCTACCGATGCCGTTAGCAAGTTTATAGAAAATGAAGAAAAAATTTATACGGAATCCGCTTCAAAAAAACATTTGCCTACCTCAAAAAAAATTAAAATTACTCATACGGTAAAAAAAGGTGAATACTTGCACTTATTGGAAATAAGGTATAAGGTTTCCGCAGAAAAAATAAAAAAGTGGAACAACCTGAAATCGGATGTTTTACACAGCAACCAAAAACTCGTTATTTGGGTCAATGAAGATGTAGCCCGTATGCTGAATGAACAATAACACTCGTGATGAAATACACTCTCGGAGAAATAGCAAAAATCACAAAAGGTAAACTCTTTGGGAAAGACGATGTAATAATTAGTTCCGTAATTACTGACAGCCGCAAGATTTCCATTAACGAAAATTCCATTTTTATTGCACTGTCCGGAAAAAACCACGACGGACACAATTTTATAGAAAATGTTTACAACACCCACACAAAAAACTTCCTTGTAAAAAAATTACCCGAAAACTATGAAACAAAATTCCCAGGTGCCAACTTCATCGTTGTTGACGATACGCTCAAAGCCTTCCAGCAATGGGCGGCATACCACAGAAGTAATTTCAACATTCCCGTAGTCGGAATCACAGGAAGTAACGGTAAAACCATTGTCAAAGAATGGCTTTACCAGGCATTGCGAACAGACCACAACATAATCAGAAGCCCTAAAAGTTACAACTCGCAAATAGGTGTTCCGCTATCGGTATTTTTAATGGACGACAGCCACGATTTCGCAATTTTTGAGGCAGGAATCTCACAAGAAAAAGAAATGGCGGCACTTGCGGAAATCATCAACCCGACAATTGGCATAATTACCAACATAGGCGATGCACACCAAGAAAACTTCCCCGACCTGCGAACAAAACTCAACGAAAAATTGAAACTGTTCATCAACTCCGATGTTATAATTTACAACAAAGATTATCAACTCATTGACGATACACTTTCTTCACTGAAAATTTTCGACGAAAAAACGCTTTTCACCTGGTCAACAAAATTTACAGCCGATGTAACGGTAAATAAAAGGGAAATAAAAGGCAACCACACGGAAATAACCGTAACCTTCAACAACAAAACTTTTTCCGTACAAATACCGTTTACCGATTATGCATCGTTTGAGAATGCAATGCATATTGTTGCCTTGATGCTGCACCTCGGCTACAATTCCGCCACCATAGCCGAAAGGATAAAAAACCTGTCTCCGATTGCAATCCGCCTTGAGCTCAAAGAAGCCGTAAACAATTGCAGCATAATAAACGACTACTACAACTCCGACATAAATTCCATTTCCATAGCACTTGATTTTTTGTCCACACAAAACCAACACCCCGTAAAAACCTTGATACTGTCCGATGTGCTGCAAAGCGGAAAAGACGAGTTTTCGCTTTACAAAGAAATTGCCGAAATGGTAAACAAAAAAGGTGTGGACAAATTTATCGGTATCGGCAAAGTTATTTCCCAATACGAAAACTTATTCACCACGGAAAAA
>JALWKH010000406.1:2840-9508 GCA_026996635.1 Bacteroidales bacterium
ATTATTTCCGCAGCAAACTTCCCAAAGACACCAAACTGATGGTAATGGTCAAAGCATTTTCTTACGGAAACGGAAATTACGAAATTGCAAACTTACTTCAATACCACAAAGTTGATTATCTTGGCGTTGCCTTTGCCGACGAAGGTATTGCACTGCGGAAATCAGGCATTTACCTGCCGATTATGGTAATGAACCCAGAACCTTCCACTTACGAAGAAATTATTGAGCACAACCTTGAACCGGAAATTTACAGTTTTGAAGTGTTGGAAAACTTCTACAACGAAGTTATCCGCCAACGTTTGGTGGAATATCCCATTCACATAAAACTCAACACCGGAATGAACCGCCTCGGCTTCAACCCCGAAGAAGTGGAAACACTTATCGGCATACTCAACAAGCACCCCGAAGTTAAGGTAAAATCAGTTTTCTCGCATTTGGCATCTTCCGACGACCCCGCCGATGATGAATTTACCGAAACACAAATACAACTTTTCTCATCGCTTGCCGCAGAAATAGAAAAAGGCTTGAACAAAAAACTCATAAAACATATTCTGAACTCACACGGTATTTTGCGTTTCCCGCAATACTCTTTTGATATGGTAAGGCTGGGAATAGGACTTTACGGATTCTCAGAAACCAACCAAGAAGACCTTGAAAATGTAAGCACGCTGAAAACAAGAATCTTACAGATAAGAAACATCACTCCACCTGCATCTGTCGGTTACAACCGCAAAGGCAAAATTGAAAAACCAACTAAGATAGCCATCATACCGATAGGATATGCACACGGTTACAGCAGAATGTTTGGCAATGGCAGAGGGAAAATGCTAGTAAAAGGCAAAAAAGTGCCGACAGTGGGCAATATAAATATGGATATGACGGCAATAGATGTTACCGGCTTGGATGTAAAACCTGGAGATGAAGTAATAGTTTTCGGAGAAGGACATACTGCTGCCGAACTTGCAAAAGAAATCGGCACCATACCTTACGAAATAATCACATCAATATCACCAAGAGTAAAGCGTATTTATTATTATGAATAAACTTTCGGCAGTAATAATCACATACAATGAAGAAAGAAACATAAAAAGATGCCTTGATTCTCTAATAGGCGTAGCTGACGAAATTGTGGTTGTAGATTCGTATTCCACAGATAAGACAAAAGAAATTTGTGAACAATACCCTATTGTACGCTTTATAGAACATGAGTTTGAAGGCTACATAGAGCAAAAAAATTGGGCACGATTGCAAGCCACATACGATTTGGTTTTGTCACTTGATGCCGACGAAGCCCTTGATGAAACTCTCAAACAATCAATCTTGAAGGTAAAGGAAAACACAGACGCAGACGGCTATACAATGAACCGCCTGACCAACTATTGCGGCACTTGGGTAAGACACAGCGGTTGGTACCCCGACAAAAAACTACGGTTATGGTTCAAAGATAAAGGACAATGGACAGGATTAAATCCGCACGATAAGTTTGAAATGGTGGAAGGTGCAGTAATAAAGCACCTCAAAGGCAATATTCTTCATTACAGCTACTATACACTTGATGACCATTACAAGCAAATAGAAAAATTTACAACCATTCTTGCCGATTCAATGTACAAGCGAAACATAAAGAGCTCAACTTTCAAAATTATGTACAAATCGGCTTTTAAATTTTTCCGTGACTACATAATCAAACTCGGATTCTTGGATGGTAAAGCAGGCTGGCTTATTGCAAAAAATTCGGCGTATGCCACCTATTTGAAATATTACAAGTTGAAGAAATTGTACGAAGCAAAAGAAGAAAAATCAGCGTGAGACCCTTATTTTATCCATTTTCATATTAAGGCTGTCAAGCACCCTTTCATAGATTTTCAGCAATTCATCCTGATGAAAGGAATAAAACTCCAATGTCTTGTAAAAATCGGGATTTTTCACACCATGCTTTTTAAAAACCGATGCATAAAAGTCTTTCAACCCTTCCTCTTTTTTTGTTATTCCGATTTTTTTCAAGTTATTTGCAAAGTCTTGCTGATTAGAAGCCAAATATCCGTCAGCCAAATGAATATCCACAAGCAAAGCCACTAAGGTGTCTTCATTTATATATGGTTTCTTCATATCTTCAGGAACATCTATTCTAACGGTAGGAGCGTTGCAAGAACTAAAAAAAGCAAAAAAAATCAACACACCAAACAATCTAACCGTAAACTTTCTCATTACAATTCAATTTTCAAAACACTTTCGCTTCTTTTAATTTTACTAAACTTGTAACCTATCATAACTTCGTGGGTACCGGAATTATATTTTGCAATATGACTGACACTCAAATCAAACGAATATCCGAACATTATCTGTTTATTATATTCATAGCCTACCATAAAACTTACTGCATCCATTGTTCTGAATGAAATACCTGCCCATGCTTTTTTTTGATAAAAACCTCTTAAAGTAATATCTGCTTGCAATGGCACCGGCCACATAAACTTCAAAAGAAGAGAAGGTGCCAGCATGAAATTATCATTTATTTCATAAAAATACCCTCCTTCAAAGAAAAAGTGTGTCCTCACCCTATTTACACCGATATTATCCAAATCTTTGAACTTTATTGCATTGTTCATCAACTGGAAAAACGATAAACCGGCATAAAAATCTGATGATTTATACATTACTCCGAAATTAGCATCGGGAACATAAGCCGAATATACTTGATTACCGAGAGACGGGTCACCTTCGTCATGTAATGTAATTTTTGAACCGTCTATTTTAAACTGCTGAATTCCTAAACTTAATCCCATTCCAAGTCTGTCATTAGGAGTAACACCGTCAATCTTCAAAATGTAAGTATAAGAACCGTAAACCCCTACTCTTGATGTAGGACCGACAACATCATTGTACACATAACCGCCGTAACCTACATTTTTTCTCCTATCGGGACCATAAAGGCTTAAAACAAAAGTCCTTGGGGCATCGGTTATACCAACCCATTGTATCCTATTGTTTATTCGAGCTTGGTAATAGCCTTCAAATCCTGCATTTGCCGGATTTATTACATATTCGTTAAACACATATTGACTATAATGCTGTAATTGCTGAGCACTCAAGAATGTTGTTAACCCAAGCAAAAAAAGCAATATGTAAAATCTCTTCATCATTTTCAGCTGTTTCTTAATACATTATTGTTATTGGTCCGGTTATCGGTTCTGTTTCTAACGGATCATTCAATTTTATTATGTAATAATATGTTCCGGTCGGCAACTTCTTGCCTTTATAAGTTCCATCCCATCTTTCCGACGGAGGATAACCTTTAGAATAGAATAATAATTCTCCCCATCTGTTATAAATCTCAATTTCCACATTCGGGTACATCTCAATATTATCTATTACCCATACATCATTTATTCCATCCCCGTTAGGTGTTATACCGTTAGGAATAACAAGATGTGGTATTACTATTACTTTAACAGAATCCATTTCGGTACAACCATGTTCATCCGTTACAATCACATAATATGTAGTTGTCTCATCGGGCGAAGCAACAGGATTACTAATTGTATTATTAGATAAGCCCTCGGAAGGCATCCACAAATATGTGCAACCTGCATGACCACCCGTTACATTAAGTTGTGTGGAATGGTCTGCCATAATTTCAACATCTTCCCCTGCATCAATATTCATTCTTTCATAAACATTTACTATCACTGAATCCCAGTTATAACAAATTGTATCATAAGCGGTAAAATAATAAACTGTTGTATCTTGCGGGAACACAAGTGGTGTTAATGTTGTAGAATCAATCATATTTGTTGTGGGACTCCATTCAAAACGTTGTCCGTTTGTAAAGCCGTAAATCATTATTGTATCTCCTGGACATATTGTTGTGTCGGTATCGGCTCTTGCAACCACCAATATTTGAGGATTGAGAAATACCGAATCGCTTTGCGAACAACCTAAGCTGTCTGTAACTGTAAGATAATACACTCCACCGTCCAGTCCCAAGAGTTGATTAGTCGTATCTCCTGTATTCCAATGGTAAGAATACATTCCGCTGCCACCCGAAACATTGGCAATTATATTGCCGTCTGCACTTCCGTATTCACACAAAGGATTTGTTACATCAAAATCCAAGGTTATTTCCGGATTAGAAATAATAACCGTGTCAAATGATGCCGAACATCCATTCGCATCTGTAACCGTTAAAGAATAATTACCTGCACACAAACTGTCAACAAAAGAAGTATCAATAGTTGAATCGTAATTCCATTGATAAGTATATGGCGCAGTACCATTGCTTACAACTACTCCTATAGCACCGTTACATTCTTGATAACATACTATCAAACTTGATGTTGAATTACTGTCTATAGATATGGTTAAAGCCGGTGGATTCGGAAGTGTTACCGTATCAATAACATAACAACCGCTGTCATCCGTAACAGTTACTATATAATCACCCGAACATAATCCGCCAACACTGTCTGTGGTTGCAGAACCTGCCGCAGTATCCCATTGGTAAGTATATGGCGGGAAACCTCCGCTACCAGATACAATCAAACTTCCGTTGCAATCTCCGTAACATACGGGTAAAATTATGGAATCAACATTAACTTGCAGATTGGAAGTATCCAAGATTGCAACAGAATCATTATATATACATCCGTTTGCATCTACCACGGTAATAGTAACATATCCCCCACACAATGAATCTGCCGTAGCAGTAGTGTCTCCATTACTCCAAATGAAATCATAAGGAGCTGTTCCGCCTGAAACCGTTGCAGTGGCATGACCCGTACAAATTCCTGCACAAGGTATAACATTAACATCGGTAAAGGTGAGTACAACACTATCAGGTTGGGTTATTTCCACACTGTCTGTTTTTTGACACCCGTTGGCATCCGTAATGGTGAATACATACCACCCTGCGCCGATATTACTCATTGTATCTGTATTACCTACAGGAGTAGAATATGTATAAGGTGGCACACCACCCGAAGCAACAATAACAGCAGTAGCACTGTCGTAACCGTAACACCTGATGGTATCTGTAACGTAAACAGTGTCTTCCAGCAGTGTAGGTTCCGTTATCTCAATACTGTCAATCTTTTGACACGAGTGAGCATCCGTCAATGTAAATGAATAATAACCTGCACACAAATTAGAAACAGATGTATCAGTTGAACCTGTTGACCATATCACACTATAGGGCTGCGTACCTCCTCCCGGACTTATGGATATGCTTCCGTTACAAGCTCCGTTACAAGTAACATTGTTTACTACACTTGTATAAGACAATTCATCGGATTGAGTAATGCTGTCTTGAGCCACTCGTGTACAGTTGTTGGCATCAACTACGGTTACGGAATACAGTCCAACACACAAAGAGTCAATATAATCCGTTGTTTCTCCATTACTCCAGGTATATGTGTATGGCGGTGTTCCGCCCATTACATTTGCTTGTATATTTCCGTCACAATTACCGTTACAGGTTATATTGTTTACGGTAAGTGTTAAATTCATATCCGAAGTATCCACTACAGTTTCTTGGTGAGAAACCTGGCACCCGTTGGCATCCGTTACGGTTACAGTATAAATATTAGGACACAAACCTCCTATCGAATCGGTAGCATCTCCGGTATTCCACAAATAAGCATAGCCCGGCGTGCCTCCATGAGCGGATACAACAATGTATGCAGCACATTGTCCGCAATATGCTTCCGTAATCGTATCTGTTTGTATGTAGAAAGAATCTGGCTGTGCAATGTAAATTGAATCAACTATGCTACACAAATTAGCATCAGTAACCGTTACATAAGCCCAACCTTCACATAAGCTGTCTGCCACATTTGTTGTATCACCATTACTCCAATTGTAATTATAAGGTGTTGTACCCCCACTTACATTAATCGTAGCGCTACCGTCACAACCTCCGAAACAGGTTACATAATTACTATCCGTAAACTGTATTTGCAAAGGCTGAGGTTCTGCAATCGTTGTGTCAGACGTTAATTGACATCCGTTGACATCCGTCACGGTCACATCATAAGTACCTGCACAAATATTATTCAATGTAGATGCCGTATCTGTAGTATTCCACACATACGAATACGCTGGTGTTCCTCCGTTTACATTTACAGCAATACTTCCGTTGCAGTCTCCTGCACACAAAGGCTCAACAGCAGAGAAATGTGCCACCAAAGAATCCGGTTGGGTTAATTCGACACTGTCTGTTTTTGTACACGAATTTGCATCTGTTATTGTCAAATAATATGTACCTGCACAAAGTCCCGAAATTGTATCGGAAGTTGCCCCTGTGTTCCAATTGTATGAATAAGGTGGTGTGCCTCCGGATACTTGTACACCGATGCCACCGTTGCAATCTCCATGGCACAACGGCATAGCAATCAAAAATGTATCCGATATTTCAGGAGGTGCAATTAACACAACCGTATCATTGGCATAACAGTTATTGGCATCCGTTACCGTAACAATAAAGGTATCCGCACATAATGAAGAAATCGAATCAGTAGTAGATCCGTTGCTCCAACTGTAACTATAAGGTGTGGTACCTCCCGAAACCGCAATAGCAATTACCCCGTCACAAGTATTATGACAAGAAGGATTTATTATGGTATCGTGAGAAATTGTTACTACCTGTGGAGCAACAAGGGTTGTATCTTTTA
>JALWKH010000407.1 GCA_026996635.1 Bacteroidales bacterium
GCGGAACACTGTTTTTCTATCAAACCCTTTATAAAAAATACGCATAAACCTGATGGACTTAAAGTCCGATATTTGCCCCACAACCTTTGTCGGCTGGTAAATAGGCACGCGGAAATGGTACCATTTAACAGTTCTTCCATCGGCATCTTTTACATCACTTTCCACAATGTCGGTAATAAAGTTCTTACCGACTTCCATATCTTCGGGTGCAATGTGCAACTTATATTCAAAATAATTTTCCGCTTCACTCAAAGTATTGTCATTGTTTATATCTTCTTTGTCGGGAAGTGATGAATAAATATCTTGTGTGTTCGGCTTTGAATTTCCTTCGGGATTGTTGTAATATTCGTACCTGTCCAAGATATGAGCGTGCTGTTCATCGTAAGTTTCATCACGGAAATGTTTAAAATCGTCGGCAGCAGGGTCTTGGTAAGCAAGTTGGTATGCTTGCGTATTTTCTCCCAGATACTCTCTGATACTGTCAAGATAATTAAATTGATATCCCCCGCCGTAGAAACTTCTTTCGTCTTCGTCTCTAAGACCGTCCAACCCCACATCTTGATATTGGCGGGCATCTGTATTGTCACTAAAATTATTTGTAACTGCCTGTATGATAGGAACTCTACCCCAAACCGTAGTATCAACATTGGTAGGAGTTGCTGTTCCGGGTAAACCTTGCTCAAATTGCTTACGTGAATCTTTTAAGATATCTTCGGAAATATCACCCAAATCAATATACATATTACCTCCGGTAGAAGTGGAATCGTACACAAAAGGATCCATCATCCAAAAGTCTATATACTCAATGTTGGCGGCTTCAAAATCATTTGTTGTAAGAGCACGCATTATACCGCCCCACCTTGTTTGCGGATCTTTTAATGTACCGTCCGCATTAAGTCCTGCAGAATACACAGTAGGCTTAACATCAAAGTTGTAAGGACCTCTGTGTTTAGGATCAAAAACAACATTCAAAGTACGTAATTCGGGTGCTTCATCGGTTTGCAACTCTTTATTCGGATAAATTTCTTTTTTGCGTACTATACGGACAAAGTGGTTTTTCTGCTCTTGTTCATTATTTTTCAGATATTCAGGAGTTTGACTGTTTGTAGTTACAAGCGAATAATCTACCGTAAACCAGTTTATTCTGGCTCTATTAAAGTTTGTCTCATACTTATAAGAGTTGCCTTCAGGTATTACCGAATTATTTTGCGGCACACTGCTTAAATGCCAAGCAGTATTCATCATCAGGTCAATTCCGGTTTGGCTTCCTTCAAAATCATCGATATATGCATTACCGTTTTTATCTATTGCCTTATTGTGTCCGGGGATAAGCTGGGCAAATTCACCGCTAACAGTAATATTTGACATTTCTTTGGTGTCGATAAAAGGCAACTTATCTATAATCTTCGTAATCAAACGGGAATCAGTTCTGTAAGTTCCGTCAATACCCCAAATAGTGTTTGATATTGGTTCGTCTCCGATATTAACTTTCTGTGTAAGAGGCTTCTCTGTAAGGTTGAGGATAGTTGCTCCCAACCTGAAATCTTTTGAAAAATTATAATCCAAGTGGGTACCAACAAGAGACTTGCTTTGAATACTGAACATTGTATTGCTTTCCAACGAAATTTTAATCGGCACCCCAGATTGAAGCAAGCCTTGGTTCAAAATAGTTACTTTACCGATATTGTAATCAACAACATAATCCACATTTTCGGTAAGTTCTTGTCCGCCTGCCATTACTTTTACGGAACCGGGCGGAATGTTTATCGCATTAAGAGATATTTCTGAACCGGAAGCAGAGCGGTATTCGCCTTTTAAGAAGAATTTATTTTTGTCTGCTATCTGTTGTGCTATATATTGTGTTGAATCATAAAGTTCTTGGAAAACATATTTTTTTGCAATTGTACTGTCTGCAGGATTGTTTCCGATTATTTTCTGTTTAAGATAAGAACCGAAAGGCTCCAATTCCGGGAAAATTATTTTTCCACTGGAAGACAATACTGTATAACCTTCTATATAATCAAATTTACCGTCAGATACTCTTTGTTGTTGGTCATTAAGGTTATCAAGATTTAAAACTTGTAACAAACGTTCTCCACTTACGGCACCCGCATCCGACAAATATTCCATTGCAGTACCCGTCTGATCATTTTGGTAATATA
>JALWKH010000408.1 GCA_026996635.1 Bacteroidales bacterium
GACATTGTTCAAATGACGTCTTCGGTATGACGTGGTTCAGAATGACATGATTCGGAACCGGTTTCAATGGGAAATACAGAAGGGAAAAAACTTCTTACATATTTTACACATTATTTTAATAATTAGCACATTCTCACATTAAATAATTTTCACATTTTCATTAACAATTAACAACTACAAATACATTTTCACATCTTCAGCGGTAATAGTCTTATCTCCCAAAATCATAAGCCTTTCCACCACATTTCTAAGCTCACGCACATTACCTTTCCATTCGTATTTTTTCAACTCTTCAATGGCAGATTCATCAAATTTCTTTTGCGGCATATTGTACTCTTCGGAAATCAAATTTGCAAAATGATTAACCAGAAGCGGTATATCCTCTAAGCGGTCTTTTAGGTCGGGCACTTTTATTTTTATTACACTTATACGGTGATAAAGGTCTAAACGGAATTTCTTTTCTTCTATCAATTTGTCCAAATCTTGATTTGTAGCTGCTATAACCCTAACATCAACAGGTATCAACTTATCTCCTCCTACACGCGAAATTTTATTCTCTTGCAAAGCCCTGAGTACCTTTGCCTGTGCACTTAGGCTCATATCTCCAATTTCATCCAAAAACAATGTACCGCCGTTTGCCTGCTCAAATTTACCCTTGTGCTGCTTTATAGCCGAAGTAAATGCTCCTTTTTCGTGTCCGAACAATTCACTTTCGATAAGTTCCGAAGGAATAGCGGCACAATTCACTTCAACAAACGGTCCTGATGACCTGTTGCTCTTTTCGTGAATCCAGTGGGCAACAAGTTCTTTACCCGTACCGTTACTGCCTGTAATCAGTACCCTTGCCTCTGTTGGCGCTACCTTTTCTATCAAGTCTTTTACTTGCTTAATGGCAGGCGACTCGCCGATAATTTCATATTTTTTGTTGACTTTCTTTTTGAGGCGCTTGGTTTCCGAAACCAGTTGTTTTTTTTCCGTGGCATTCCTTATGCTTATCATAAGGCGGTCGAGCCTGTCAAAAGGTTTTTCGAGGTAGTCGTAAGCACCTTGTTTAATGAAGTTTACAGCCGTTTCTATGTTTCCGTGCCCAGAAATTATAATAACGGGAATATCGGGATTAAGCGAATGTATTTTTTCAAAAACTTCGTGTCCGTCGATACGCGGCAATTTAATATCCAGCAAGATGACATCATAAGGTTTGTTCGAGAAAAATTCCAGCCCTTGTTCTCCGTCTTCGGCTGTATCTACATTATACCCTTCATTTTCAAGAATATCCTTGAGGACATTTCTTATGCTGCGTTCGTCGTCTATTACAAGTATGTTTGTTTTCAGTTTCATATTTTATTTTTTTTTATTACCCCCTCCTACACACTGAACAGATTTAGGGAAAGTATATATGTTGTTGATTTTGATATTCAATACAAATAATTAGATTTATTTTTTTAATTGTTTCATCAAATAGTTTTGCACGTAGTCTTTTATGCCGTCTTCCAGCGAATAAAATTCTTTATCATAGCCAATGCTGCGTAACTTGTCCATTTTGGCTTCAGTAAAGTATTGGTATTTGTCACGAATGTCGAGTGGCATATCGATAAATTCAATATTTATGGTCTTGTTCATAGCAATGAATGTGTTTTTTGCCAAGTCGTAGAATGTGCGTGCTTTACCTGTGCCGACATTATAAATGCCGGACGCAGGTCTTTTTTCCATTAAAAATTTAATAATGCTTGCCACATCTTTTACATAAATGAAGTCGCGTAGTTGCTCACCGTCTTTGTAGTCGGGGCGGTGCGATTTGAAAAGTTTTACCTTGCCTGTTTCCAAAATTTGATTGTATGCGTGGAAAATAACGGATGCCATTCTGCCTTTGTGGTATTCATTCGGTCCGTACACATTAAAAAACTTCAGTCCTGCCCAAAAAAACGGTTTCTTAGGGTTGGATATCGCCCATTTGTCAAATTCGTTTTTTGACTCTCCATAAGGATTTAGCGGTTTTAGTTTGAAAGCCAATTGTTCGTCGTCTATGTATCCGTATTCGCCTGCACCGTAAGTTGCGGCAGAAGATGCGTAAATAAGAGGCAAGCCGTATTCGGTGCACTTTTCCCACACCATTTTGCTGTAATTCAGGTTCAGCATGTCAAATACTTCCTTGTTGAACTC
>JALWKH010000409.1 GCA_026996635.1 Bacteroidales bacterium
CATCAAAAGGGACGAATGTAATTTTACCGTTTTCAATTTTTATTGTAAGGTTGGTATCTTTCGGCTTGAGTTCTTTAAACTTATCCGTTTTGAAGAATGCATTCATAAACTTAAATATACCTGCATCTTTTATTTCAAGATTCTTCGTTTGGATATTTCCCAGTCCGTTCATTGTTTCCATTTTCGGTGTCATATCATTGTTCAGCACAGTGGAAATCTCAAATGTACCTGACATTTTACCGTAAGAATTCTTCATAATAGGCGCCACCTTCTGCAATGTTTCGAATGCATAATATGTTTTGTTAATATCCAAACCTTTAATAGTCAATTTATAAGATGCAAACGGATTGTTTATGTCTTTTGTGCTGTATTTACCGTTCATTCTGAGTGTGCCGCCCAGAACATTCATAGTTAGGTTTTTAAGTTCCACCGTTCCGTCTCTTACCACCAAAACACCTTTTATGTATTCAATCTTCATCTTGTCATAATACATCTTCTTAATGTCGGTATTAAGGGTAAAGTCTATATTTTTCGGCACTTCTATAAGTTCCATAGGCTCTGAAGCCGTTGTATCAACATCAGCGGTTTCAAGTTGTGATTCGTCCGTTTCTTCACCTGTTAGCCATTGATTTACATCTATCAAGTCTGATGAAAAATTAAATTCTCCTTTTAGCAGACTGTCTTTGAAATAATATTGCAAGAAGTTGAAAATCTTACCGTTAGCCTTGAAGTCGGATTTACCGATAACTGCATAAAAATCTTTCAAATTAAGATACTGCGGTGCAAAAGCAAAATCCATTGTTTTAATTTCGGTTGCCAGCGGGTCTCCTTCTGTTTTATACACCATATCTTTTATAGACAAATTACCCGATGCTTCAAAATCTTCATACTTTTCGTTCTCTACGGCAGACATTGCACCTTTCATTGCCACATCGGCATCAATTATACCGGTAAGGTCGGTACTGTCAAGCGGTATGGCTTTTTTGAGAGTAGCCAAGTCTAGATGAGTCTTCAAATAAGCATCGATGTACGGGTCTGTCATAACATTAGAAGTAACAAGTTTGGCATCAATAGGATTACCTGCAATTTCGGTATGGAATTTTTTGAGGTTAACAACAGTTTTGTTCAAGTCGCTACCGTCTTTATTGTTTATGTTCAAATCAATTGCAATGTTTTTCAAATCTTCGGGCAAATCGGGATATTTTACACTACCGTTTTTTACAAGCAAGTTCATATCGAAGGCAGGCATAAGCGAGTCGTTATAAATACCGTTTAACACGGTGCTGAAATCAAAATCGCCGTTTACCTTAATGTTTTCGTAGCCTTCAAGATACACGGCAGGCACAAGCGAAAGCAGTTTTTTGAAACTTCCCTTTGCACCCAATTTCAGATTCATTTTTATATCATCGGTAGGCATTTCCACTTCGCCTTCCATTGTAAGAGGCAAGTCATTCACAACCAATTTATTATCTTCAAACTTGTAAGCACTCTTGTCTAGGTCGGCAAAAATCTTTGCAGTAAATTTCACAACAGCTTTTTTCAGGTAATTTACACCTTCGTATTTGAAATTCAGTTCCGAAATTGCAGAATTGATATTCAAATCTGTTGTTGAAGCGGTAAAATCACCTCCGAGTTCAAAATTCAACCCTTTAATTTCGCTGATCATATCTGACTCGTAATCAGTATAAAAAATATCCGCATTGTTTATTTTAAAACTTTTCAGTGCCATAGAAAAACCGCCGCTTTCTTCTTCTGCCGTTGTATCTTCTTCTGTTGCGGAGCTGTCTTCGGGCACAATGTCCCAATTGGCTTTTCCGTTTTTCAGCACAATTGCGTTTACCAACGGATTATCTACCGCAATGCTTTTAATCTTTATATTATCACCGAAAACACTCATCAAATCAATGTCCAGAGATAGTTTGCCCACATACATCAATGTATCCGAAGCAAAAGTATCTACTCCAACCACCGACACATCTTTAATATAAAAAGTCAAATCGGGGAAACTGTGGAACACAGTCAAGTCAAAATCTCCGAAATCGACCTTTGCATTAACATTATTATTTATCTGTTCTTTAGTCAATTCCACTATTTTACCCTTGAAAATAAAGGGAATGGAAACTATTGCAACCAACAGCAACAAAATCAAAATAGCG
>JALWKH010000410.1 GCA_026996635.1 Bacteroidales bacterium
TTCTTACATATCGCTGGATTCTTTGATTTTCACTTCTAAAGAAGATGAGGTTTTTTCAGGGATTACGGATAAAACTTTTTGGCGTGTTTATTTCAATCATACTGCAATTTCGCTTAAGGATATAAACTTTCTGGCACCCGGAACTTTCGGCAATACAAGTCCGTTTTTGCTTACCGGATATGTTTACGGCTATTTATCGGATTTGCATTTGAAAAATTTAAGTGTTGAGTGGAGCAGGTTATCACAAATGTATATTTCGGGAAACATTACGGGATTGCCTGATATAGAAAATACGCTTTTTTACTTAAATATACGGGATTTTAAAACTGATAAGGCGGAGCTTGAAGAGATTTTAAGCGGAATAGCAAGCGATACGGTTTTTACATTGCCTTCTATTTTTAACAAGGCAGGGATTTTTACATACAAAGGTAATCTTTCCGGATTTTACAACGATTTTGTGACTTACGGTTTTTTGAAGACTGATTTCGGATTGATTAAGACCGACCTCCGGTTGAAGCAGAACGGGCATCTTAACTTAGACGGGAAAATAGGAACTGTTAATTTCAATATGGGTAGTTATTTTGATTTGCCGGACACTTTGTTGGGATTTCTAACTATGGAAGGAAATGTGAAAGGGGAGGTGGATACTTCGGGAAATTTTGAATTTGATTTGGCAGCAAATATTGATAAAGTTGGAATATTAAATCATAATTATAAGAATGTTGCTGTTGACGGAGTGTTGAACAATACTTCGTTTGACGGGGAAGTTATAGTGAAGGACACTGCTTTGAAAATGATTTTTTTGGGGCAAGTTGATTTTTCCGATAAGAATACTGTTTTTGATTTTACTGCTGATGTGAAAAAGGCAGTTGTACCTGTTATTTATCCATATGCAGATACAAAAATAGATTCAGTGAGTTTATTGTTGAAATCAAGGGTAAAAGGCGATAATCTTAAAACATTTAACGGAGATTTGGAATTGTATCAAATTGCCATACATTCCCGTGAAAAAGATTTTAGGATAAACAGTTTTACTGTATCGACAAATGATGGTAACAACGGTGTAAAAAAATTAAATTTCAACTCTTCGGTATTGTCCGGGGGGCTGGATTTTAAGGCATCAAATATTGATGATTTTAAAGACCTGATTACTAAAACAATTTCCAATTATTATACTTTTGTTACTCTTCCAGGTAAAAAAATTGATATTACGGTTTATTTGGCTGCAAATTTAAATTTGATTAACCCTGATGTTTTGAATTATTTCTTTTTGCCATTTAAAATTGCTCCAAACAGTAAGATGAGTTTTTATGTAGGCATGAATGACTCCGTTAATTTTTCTTTTGAGACTGATTCCATAAGCTCGGGATCTACAAAATTGGTAGATGCAAATTTATTTGTTAAGCCTTTGTATAAAGGAGTAGATGTGGGGTTAAAGGCATCAAAAATTTATGCATCGGGATTTTATTTGGACAGTATTATGTTTGATGCCGATTTATTCCGAGATACGGCTAATTTTGAATTGTCGTGGAATACTGTGATTGATTCTTCGGTTTATTCAGGGGATTTACAGGCACAAGCTGTTATAAAGGATACTCATACTGTGGTGTGTGATTTTATCCCTTCTTACTTTATTATTGCAGATACTATGTGGTATGTAAACGGTTGGAATTGTGTGATAACAGATACGACTGTAAGGGTAAAGGATTTTGTGCTTAACCATGAAAATGAATATGTATGGCTGGACGGAGTTGTTTCCAACAACAAAAACGATTTGCTTAAGGTTGAGATTGAAGGAATAGACCTGAAGCATTTTGCATCATTGTTCGATAAGGTCGGTTATTCCGTAAAAGGTTATGTTTCGGGTGATATAACTTCTGCCGGAATATTATCAACCCCTGTTGTAGAATCCGATTTGGAAGTGAATAATTTTGTATTTGACAAGGAAAAATTCGGCAAGCTGAAAATAAATACTGCGTGGATAGACTCAACTAAAAAGTTGCGTGCAGATGTTTACTTATTGCGAAGCAAACTGAAAACACTTGAGCTTAACGGCTATTATGACTCAAAAAACAACGGCTTGGATTTCTCGTTGAACTTCAGGAAGTTATTATTGAGACATTTCCAACCGTTTTTAGAAGGTGT
>JALWKH010000411.1 GCA_026996635.1 Bacteroidales bacterium
ATTTTTCGTTTTCCGCTTTTCCCGTAGTCGCCATGTTTTGACAGAGAGGGCGGAAGCATCATTTTGACCGAGATTTTTGGTTCTTTGTATCAAATGACAAAGAACAATATAAAAGCGAAGGCTAAAGTCCATTAACTAACAACTAACAACTAACCACTAATAATTAACAACTATTTCTTCAGCCACAGAAACATCTTCAGAATAATAGTCTCCTAATGCATAAAATAGTTTAATTTTTCTTCACCAAATACCGTCACCTAAAAAATTCTTAACTTTACCCGTTCAAAACCTGCGATTATGAAAACTATACATTTGGTAAGTATCGGCGACGAACTTCTTTTGGGTCAAGTAATAAATACCAATGCAACTTGGCTATCACAACAGCTTTTCCCGGCAGGTTTCAAGGTAGAGAAAGTTTCTGTAATTTCCGACGATAAAAAAGCCATTACCGAAACTCTCGATGAATCAATAGGTAAGTTTGATGCAGTTATAATTACCGGCGGACTTGGTCCCACAAAAGACGACCTTACCAAACACACACTCGCTTCATACTTTAATAAAAAACTGAAATTGAACGAAGAAGCGCTGGAGATGGTGAAAAAAGTTTTGGAACGCCGCTGCGCTTCAATGAACAAACTCAATGAAGAACAAGCATTATTGCCAGAAAATACCACACTGATACCCAACGAAAACGGAACGGCGTGGGGAATGATTTTTGAAAAAAACGGTACTTATGTTGTTTCACTTCCCGGGGTGCCGTTTGAAATGAAGCCGATGTTTGAAAATTATGTACTGCCTTTCCTGAAAAACAAATTCAACACACCCGAATTTTACTACAAAACCGTTCACATACAAGGTATTCCCGAAAGCGAACTGGCAATTAAATTAGCTGATTGGGAAAACAATTTACCTAAAGACATAAAACTCGCATATTTACCGCAACCCGGACTTGTAAGACTGAGACTTTCGGCATCGGGAGAAGATATTGATGAATTGAAAAAAGCCATTGACAAAGAAATTGAAAAGTTAAACGGTATCTTGGGCGAGCACATTTCGGGCTACGACGACAAACCGCTTGAAGCACTAATCGGCGAAATGCTGAAACAAAACCACCTTACCATAGCTACTGCCGAAAGTTGCACGGGCGGGTACATTGCACACCTGATTACATCGGTTCCGGGATCTTCGGAATATTACAAAGGCAGCGTGGTAAGCTATGCCAACGAAACTAAAATAAATGTATTGGGCGTAAACAAAAACGACATTGAAAAATACGGAGCGGTAAGCCAAAGTGTAGTGGAACAAATGGCGGAAGGAGTGCGTAAGCTGATAAACACTGATTTTGCGGTAGCAGTATCGGGAATTGCAGGACCGACAGGCGGCACACCTGAAAAACCTGTGGGTACAACCTGGATTGCCGTGGCAACGCCAACAAAGGTTATCAGCCAAAAATTCATTTTCGGAAAAGAACGCGACAAAAACATAAAAAAAACCGCACTTCAGGCACTAAATATGCTCAGAGTGGAAATTTATAATCATACCAAATGAAGTGGGAATTTTTTGTAGCCAAGAACATTGTTTTCAAGAACAATTCCAAGGTAGCCAAACCTATCATTAACATAGCAATGGTCGGCGTAGTAATCAGTATGACCATTATGATTCTTTCCGTTGCAATTGTAACAGGTTTTAAGCAAGTAATAAAAGACAAAATCACAGGATTTGCCGCACATATGGAAATAACGGGATACAGTACCGACTTTTCTTACGAAACAAACCCCATAGACAGGAACCAGCCTTTTTTGGGTGAATTAAAAAACATAAACGGAATAAAACATATTCAAACTTTTGTAACCAAATCTTCCATAATTAAAACAGGAGACCAGTTTCAAGGAATTATTTTGAAAGGCATAGGACAGGATTTTGACTGGAACTTTCTGAACAAACATTTGGTAGCCGGCAGCAAACTTGAAATAAAAAACGATAAACCGAGTAACGGAATCATTATATCGAAAAAAATAGCAGATTTGCTAAACCTTGAAGTAGGCAAAAAAATCGTTCTGTATTTCATTCAAGACCCGCCACGCTTTCGCAAACTTACCATAAAAGGAATCTACGATACGGAATTTGAAGAGTTTGA
>JALWKH010000412.1 GCA_026996635.1 Bacteroidales bacterium
CACCTACACCGAAGAAGAGTTTTTAAGACACTGGGCAACCACCGAAAAAAACGGCGAAAAACAAGGTATTGCATTACTTTTGGAGCCAACACCCGATTTTTACAAACAAACCGGCGAAAAAACCGACAAAACAAAGTTTTCATTCCTTTTCAAATACCTGAAACCGCACAAAAAACTGATTGTTCAACTGGTATTGGGCTTGATACTCGGTAGTTTATTGCAATTGATTTTTCCGTTTTTAACCCAAAGCATTGTTGATTTCGGTATTGCCAACAACAATTTAAGTTTTATCTATCTGGTGCTCATAGCCCAAATGGTGCTGTTCATCAGCCGGATGACCGTTGATTTTATTCGTTCGTGGATAATGCTACACATAAGCACCCGCATAAATATCTCGCTCATATCCGACTTTTTAATCAAGCTGATGAAATTGCCCATAGGCTTTTTTGATACCAAAATGACAGGAGATATAATGCAACGGATTGATGATCATCGGCGTATAGAAAGTTTTTTAACCGGACAAACACTGAATACATTGTTTTCGTTTTTCAACCTTATTATTTTCGGAGCGATATTGGCTTATTATTCGCTTAAAATATTCGGTATCTTTATTATCGGGTCGGCACTTTATATTCTTTGGATAAATATTTTTATGAAAAAACGCAGGGAATTGGATTTTAAACGGTTCCAAGAAGCATCAAACGAACAAAGTAATGTTATCCAACTCATACAAGGTATGCAGGAAATAAAACTCCAAAATGCAGAAAAACAAATGCGTTGGGGTTGGGGAGCGGATACAAGCCCGGTTGTTTAAAATCAGTGTTCAAGGTATGGCATTGAGCCAGTATCAGCAGTCGGGAACGGTTTTTATCAACGAGACAAAAAATATAGTTATTAGCTTTTTTGCTGCCTATTCGGTTATCAAGGGTGAAATGACCTTGGGTATGATGTTGGCAGTGCAATATATTATAGGTCAATTAAATGCACCGATAGACCAATTTATAGGTTTTATGCACGCGTATCAGGATGCCAAAATCAGTCTGGAACGACTTGGTGAAATACACAACAAAGAGGACGAGGAAAATATTGAAGAGCAGAAAATAGCCATATTGCCGAAGGATAAAACCATAAGAATAAAGAATGTTAAATTCCAGTACGATAAACCGCACGGCGAAATGGTGCTGAAAGATGTAAGCCTGACCATTCCCGAAAACAAAATAACAGCCATTGTAGGCACCAGCGGTAGCGGAAAAACAACACTTGTAAAACTAATGCTCGGTTTTTATGAGGTTAACAGCGGGGAAATACTTGTTGGCGACAACCGTTTGGAAAATTATTCGCAGTCGTGGTGGCGCAGCCAGATAGGGGCGGTAATGCAAGACGGTTTTATTTTCAATGACACCATTGCCAAGAACATAGCCGTAGGACAAGAAACCATAGACAAAAAACGCTTACTGGAAGCCGTAAAGGTAGCAAATATTCAGTCGTTCATTGAATCGTTACCGCTTGGCTATAACACCAAGATAGGAAGCGAAGGACACGGATTAAGTCAAGGACAAAAACAAAGGATACTGATAGCGAGAGCCGTATATAAAAACCCGCACTACTTATTTTTTGATGAAGCTACCAATGCCCTTGATGCCAACAACGAACGGAAAATTATGGAAAATCTAAACAATTTCTTTAAAGGCAAAACGGTGGTAATAGTCGCGCATCGTTTAAGCACTGTAAAAAATGCCGACCAGATAGTTGTAATAGAAAAAGGCAAAATAAATGAAACCGGAACACATAAAGAATTAACAGCCCAGAAAGGAGCGTATTATGAACTGGTAAAGAATCAATTGGAACTTGGAAATTAAATGGCAGACAAATACGAAATAGAAAAATTAGAAAATTCAGAATACGAATCTATCAACAATAAAAATTGCAAAATTGAAATTGTTAAAAAAGATACTATGTCCGAAAATATAGAAGACATACCGGAGATAGAAATTCGTAGCGAGGAAGTTCAAGAAATACTTGGAGCAAGTCCGCGTTGGATAGTTAGAGCAGGAATTTCTGTTGTTTTGGGTGTTGTTATTGTCATATTGATTGGTTCATGGTTTTTTAAATATCCTGATATTATTACATC
>JALWKH010000413.1 GCA_026996635.1 Bacteroidales bacterium
TTGGTGAAAAATGCAGTGAGCCCTTGCCGAAATCGCTTCGTTACGGTAAACACGTCCGGGAGATACTGTTCTAATAGGCGGTTTTTCTTTTTCCATCACCCTCACTTGCACCGATGATGTGTGTGTGCGCAACAAAATATCATTTGTTACAAAAAACGTGTCTTGCATATCTCGGGCGGGATGTTCAGGTGGAAAATTCAATGCCGAAAAGACATGCCAATCGTCTTCCACTTCTGGACCTTCGCTAACATTAAAGCCCAATCTTTTGAAAATATCCAGTATTTCGTTTCGTACAAGTGATATAGGGTGTCTTGATCCGAGAGTCGTATCAACAGGCAAAAACAAATCTTTGTCAAAATGCTTTTGTTCGGCTTCGGCAAACGAAGATTTCAGTTCATTTATCTTATTTTGAACGGTTTGCTTTAATGTGTTGAGTATTTTGCCCACTTCCCTTTTTTGTTCGGGCGGTATGGTCTTAAATTCAGCAAACAAGTCGTTTATAATACCTTTTTTGCCCAAAAATTTTATTCTGAACTGTTCAACTTCTTCCAAATTGGCAGGCGAAAAACTTGCAACTTCTTCCAGGTATTTTTCTATTTTTTCTTTCATTGCTCAATTCTTGTTTAGGCTGCAAACTTACAAAAAATTACAATGTATTTTTATTTTACTCTACAACAACCTTTTGCTTTTTGTTTTCCGCTTCAAAAAAATAAATACCTTTTTTTAAAAAAGAAATATCTAGTACTTTACCCTTTATTTCCTTTTCTGCAACAAGCTTACCAACAGTATCATAAATTTTAACTTTTGTTACCACAACTGTATTGTTTACATACAAATATTTTTTTGCGGGGTTAGGATAAAACAGCGGAAGTTGTTCCGTAGCAAGTATTTGTGTTTGATTTGACAGGTTTTTGGCGTTTACTTTGGTAAAAAATATGTTCAGGCTGCCAGTCCGTACATCTCCCCAAACAGCGTAAACCGTATCCTTCCTGTATGTTACCGACAAAAAATCGTTCCCGTTTTTGTTCAAAATAGTATCAAAAGGCAATGTTACATCATTGATTTTCACATTTGCCGAAAAATCTGCAGAATCTTTGTATTTAAAAGCACAATAAATATCAAAATCCGACTGGTAACCGTCCGTTCCGTTTCTTCTGTCCCGCCATACAGCCACAAAATCACCTTTTTCGTTGAATGAGCCCCAAGCCAAATCTTGCATCTTTTCGTTGCCCTGCTCATCATCGTTTATACGCACAGGTTCTGTCCAATTTTCACCGCAATCATTACTTTCCGTATAAAAAACATCTGCATCTCCGTAAATCTCCTGTTCAAAAATAAATGCCAACCTGCACGAATCCGTAGGATCAATGCACAAGTTTGTTCCTCGTTTTGCCAGGGTATCGGTAACGGGACTTGCCACATCACACACAGGGCTGTAAAATAAAGACCCGTTAGCTTCTAATTTTGCCAAAACATACCTCGGGTAAACATAAGTTGACGGCAAATATGAAGGATAAATAGCAAAAAAACGACCGATTGAAGAAACGCAAGGAGAAGCCACGGGGTTTGAAATGTAATTGCCAGTTTCCAAACCTCCGCCATCCAATGGTTTTAATGTATCCCAAGACCAAGTCTCATAATCTCCCCGTATGTAATAAGGTCTATTGGGCAGCTCGTCCCAATACACCGGCTTTACGGTAATATAAATGCCTGTACCTACAGTATCGATTGCAATCCAGGGCCTGTCCACAGGATATTCTCCCGGCACATCGTATGCATCAATTGCTTTATAAGGTGTACTCAATGTGTTTCCTTCATCATCCGTATAAACAACATAAACTCCACCCGAATCCAAATCTTGTGAGTGGTCTATATAGCACAAATAAATTCTACCGTCTTTGTCTATTGCCATTGAAGGATCTGCTGAAGTATAATCGGAATGAACATGCGGAATAAACTTTGTTTCGCTCCAAGTAGTACCGTAATCATTCGAAAACCTGTATTTGACAACCAATTGGTTATTGAATTTATATCCCATCCATGCCACTACAAGTTGACCGGGCACTTTGTCATTATATAAGATATAAGGCTCACCGTCAAACACATAACCTTCGGAAATGTTGACATTTTGCTGGGCAAAACTTTTAATACTTACCCAGAACAACAAAAAAAGAATTAGTCTATACATAACAATTCATTACATAAATTCCGGACAATAATGTTTAATTGTATTTTTAGCAGGTTCAGGCGGTTTGCAAAACCTATAAATAAGCGATAGTTCTATTCCGCCTCGTCCTCCGCTGGCAATTTTCAACTTTGAAATATTTATATCGTAACTAACGGCAATAGTAGCGTTTGTATAATCAACACCGAGTTTCAGGATAATGGCATCCCGCAACCTCATCCAACCTCCCAAATAAACATTCGATACAACCATACTCGGCAGCGAATACCGCCATATAAGTCCTAAATCGTACTCTGTCAATTTGCCTTGACGGTACCAATAAAAAGAAGGGAAAAGCGTATTGGATTCATTTAACCTCACACGTGGTTCCAGAAAAAAATTAAAGCGAGAATAAAGATTTGCATCACTTTCTCCGTAAAATCGTTGCTTCGGCTTATTTATATGGTTAAATGAAAATCCGGCATTCATCGGATAGCCGTAAACATTCAACTTTCCGTATGCACCAATGGCAAAATCAACAAAACCGAAAGCATCATTTTCAAAACTTTCGTCAGGTGCAATATTCGGGTCATACCTGTCACCGTTAAATTGGTTGCCGAAGTGCAATTTTGAAAAAATTATACTTGACCTTGAATATGCAAGTGACAACCCGAGTGATAAGTGTTTAAAGATATTGTTGTTAAAATCTAATTTGTACGCACCCAGTAAGTCTATTCTAGTTGTAGTAAATTCTCCGTCACCGGCTTTGTCATTGCTCACAATTATGCCGGCACCTGCATCGTGCCCGCCGAGAAATTTCACATTACCGAAACTTTTATCGGCTGCCGCAGAAAAAGTTACATAAGGCACTGTTACCGAAGCCCATTGGTTCCTGTGATTGAAAAACACACGGTATTCGCAATCTTCTCCCGCTGCAGCAGGTGTAAGATAAAGCGGTATGGCATCATTTTGCGAAAAATGAATATCTTGCGAAAACAATTTCACCACAAAGACAAAAAGTAGTATTATGAAAACAAGGTGCTTTCTCATTTCAGCAAAGTGATATTTCCCTTTTTAACAAACTTTTCTTGATTTATGCATGTAGCCTCCAAGTAATAAACAAATACGGCTGGATCAAGTTTTTTCCCTTTGTATGTGCCGTCCCAGCCTGTATTCAAATCTGTTGTTTCGAAAACCAACTCACCCCATCTGTCGAAAATCATAAGATGAATATCCGTTATAAGTGCAGGATTGGCATATACATAAAGCACATCATTTTTACCGTCGCCATTGGGTGAGAATGCATTAGGGATGTATATATACGGTTCGCCGCAAACAACTTCCCTCACTTTTATTACAAGCGTGTCTATGGCAATACATCCGTCAGGATCGGTTGCATATACAACATAACTCGTAGTGGATGTAGGATGCACTGTAGGACTTGAAGTATAAACACCTGTCATGCCTTCAGGCGGAGACCATTCGTATTGAAAACCTGTACTGTCCGTTGCATACAAATGAACTTCCGTTCCGGGATAAACATTGTTTGTATCGCTCCACACATCTATATGTGCTTCGTGGTGTTCATTTGCAACATGCAATGCCAAAGTATCACTACATCCGTTAACATCGGTTATGGTAGCAATATAATCTCCCTCACATAAGTTGTAAAGGGAATCTTGTGTGTCGCCCGTATTCCATTCCAAATGATACGGTTGTTGCGCCCCAGAAATATGCACCACTGCCGTACCGGTACAAATTCCCGTACAAGGCTGGTCGGTTGCTTCTCCGGTCAAAGTCACGGGATAAGAACTGTCAGGAACATTTACATAAACCACATTGCTGCAATTATTGGCATCGGTTATGGTAACTGCATAATTCCCTGCAGGTACATTTGTAATTTCTGTGCCATACTCTCCATTGCTCCATGCATAAGTCAAAGGTTCAAGTCCGCCTTGAACAGTTATGGCAGCACTGCCTCCGTTTGCACAAACTTGCGGTGTTACCGATGTCTGTATGTTTAAAGGATCAGGTATGTGTATTTGATAAGAAACCGTATCGGCAATGTTACATGTGCCGGAATCCGTAACAATCAATGTTACATTATAATCCCCGCCGGTACCGTACCAATGCGAAGGTGCTTGTTCATTGCTTGTAGTTCCGTCTCCGAAATCCCAATGGTAATATTCTCCGTTTTGGCTATTGTTAATAAAATGAACCGTATCGCCCGGACATAAATGAGGTACATCAAACTCTGCAGTAACTATGTCATCTACAAAAGAAAATTTAAAAACTGCATTGTTGCAATTTTGAGCGTTATTGGTAGTTGACCAAACGGAATCGGGATAAGTGGGAAAATGTTGACAGCCTCCGCAACTTGCACAAACGGATTGACAAATTGTCCCTCGCTTGTTAAATCTGCTTGTTCCGCCATCTACATGATCGTGTCCGCTATATCCGCAACTGCTGTAATGTAATTCTCCGAAATAAGTGGCATAATCCAAATAGTTTGCATCTCCGTCCATTACCATCAAATAAAAATCCTGCCCATCTGTAGTATCCCTATATGCATTAGAAGTAATTGGCATATTCTTAGTACCTTGTATGGCATTCCAATCTGATCCCGCCCATTCTCTTCCCCAGCCAGACATATAAATACGGTTGCAAACATCTACTTCAAAAGCGGTAATGGAAATATTCGGTCTTCCTATGCCTGAACCAATAACAGTACTCCAAATAAGATTATCAAGATTAGGAGTAAGTTTTGCTATAAATTGTCCGCTGTTCGGATTGGAATATAAAGCATTGTGAATAAATGTACTATCAGGTGCTTCCGTTTGCCCTGCCACAAAAGGTTGGTTAAAACGGTTTACCCTGACAAAATAAGTTTGATCGTAATCACTGCTGCCAAAATATGTTAGCCCCAGCAAATTATTTCCGTCATTGGATATACAAGCAACATAACCGTCAACCTTGCCCGCAAAAGTAGATTGATAAGAGTTAGTGCTTGCCGGTAAATCAGGGGACTTTGTACCTCCTGCCACATATACATTTCCGTTTGGTGCCAAATCTACAGAATATAAAGCATCGTCTTCTGTACCGGACAAATAACCACTATAAACCAAGGTGTCGAAATCAGGAGTTAATTTAAATGTTACCCCTTCTTGTTTGCCACGAAAATGAGTTGAAAATGTCGAAAAATCAGGGAAATCATCAGAAAAAGATGTGGAAGCGACATAAACATATCCCGAATCATCAACCGTAACTTCCCCTCTGGCACCATCGGCATAATTGTAATACAAGCTCGTATCGGCACCTGTCATTATAAAGCCGTTGACAGCATAAGAAGTCCTGAAATTCAAACCGTCATTTCCCGTACCGCCCACATAAGTGGAAGAAAGCAAATGCATACCGTTTTCACTTAATTTTGCCACATAAATATCCGTGCCGTGACGGAAAACAACTACATTATCGTATGTAATGGAATCTCCACCGTTAAAAGTAGTATCGTAAGTATCCGGAGTTACAGGGAAATCACTCGAACCGGTTACTCCCATCACAATCAAATTGTTTTCTTTGTCAACAACCAAACTGTGCGGAAGTTCTTCACTTGTACTGCCTCCCAAATATGTAGCATAAAGCCTTTGCAACCCGTCGGGGGTATATTTTATTATGCCTATATCCCACCCGTATTCGTAATATCCGGAAGCATAACCGTCTCCACCCGCAAAATTTACTTGAAAAGCTCCCGGACTTGTAGGATAACCCGTATTGTTTACAATACCACCCGAATAAACATTATCTGAATTATCATAAGTAGCGGTAAAGCCCCAATTATCAGCTTCCGAACCGCTGTATGTTGAAAAGACCAAATAAGGGTCAATAATTACAGGCATATCTTTCACATAAGGCTTTTTCAACTTAAACCCGACAACATTGCCTCGTAAAGTATATTCGCAAGGCACTTCAACTCTTTCTCCGTTAATTTTCTGGTAAGCGTAAGGTTTAGGTTCGGTAATTGTGTTTACAGAAGTCTTTATCACCAAATTACCATCTTCATTTACATAAACCTTATCCGCATATTTTATTTTATACCTGATTTTTTTTACCGATTGCGGTGCGGAAATTATAAATTCGTATTTGAACGACAAACCGTCACTGTAGAAGTTTAAATTTACCCCGTCAAAAATGTTTTTATATGACAAGATATTATAATGTGGCACACCTGATTTCCACCTGCTGCTATCCCTTCCTATAAAGTAGTTTAGATAATCGTCCCTCCTGTCAACAGGCACAATATAATTCGCCGAGGTATCCTTTCTCCTTAAAAATTCTATGGCTATCGAATGAAAATGAATTACCTTAGGCGGCTGACCTCCGTAACCGTTATGTGCAAAAGATTTTGAAACATCTTCTGCCGAAAAAAAGTTATAAACCAACGAATCCTCAAAGAAAAAAGCTGCTCCGTGATCTAAATCCTTTTTGTATAAAAAACTACCCTTCCATTGCCCCATATTTTTCACAAAAGCATTTTGGGCAACAGCAAAGTATGACAAAAATACAAGTAATATGTAAACAGACGCTTTTTTCACCTTTGTAATTAATATGACAAAAATAAACAATTTTATTGTCTGACGAACAAATATTTTCTGCAAAAAGTTTGACAAAATGTCGCAAACAAAAGTTGGCACAAAAAATGTAATAGTGGCTGCAAACTCAAAATTTAACGCTATGGCAAAGATAGGAGTTCCAATGGCAGGTAAGCTGCTTGTAGAACCGATTCAAGAAGAAAAAACAGCAAGCGGTATCATTATACCGGACACTGCAAAAGAAAAATCACAAAGGGGAAAAATTGTTGCAATAGGCAAAACAGATGAAGAAAACCCCGAACTCAAAGAAGGTGATACTATCATTTATGACAAATATGCAGGAACAGAAATTGAATTTGAAGACAAAAAATATTTGATTTTGAACAAAGAAGATGTTTTATTGAAAATAAATTAAAAAATTATTGTTTAACCCTAAAAATCAAAAGGATATGGCAAAGATAATAAAATTTGATATCGAAGCAAGAGACAGATTAAAAAAAGGAATGGACATTTTGACAGATGCTGTTAAAGTTACATTAGGTCCAAAAGGAAGAAATGTTGTAATCGATAAAAAATTCGGTTCACCACAAGTTACAAAAGATGGAGTTACAGTTGCAAAAGAAATTGAGTTGGAAGATGAATTCGAAAATTTGGGTGCACAACTTGTTAAGGAAGTGGCTTCGAAGACCAACGACAAAGCGGGAGACGGAACAACTACTGCTACGGTTTTGGCTCATGCAATTGCTACCGTAGGTCTTAAAAACGTAACAGCGGGTGCAAACCCGATGGACCTCAAACGCGGTATTGAAAAAGCCGTAAAAACCGTAGTGGAAAGTCTTAAGAAACAATCAAAAGAAATTGGCAGCGACTACGAAAAAATCAAACAAGTTGCTACAATTTCTGCAAATAACGACGAAACAATCGGTACCCTTATTGCCGATGCAATGAGCAAAGTTAGCCGTGACGGTGTTATTACCGTAGAAGAAGCAAAAGGTACCGAAACAACTGTTGAAGTTGTAGAAGGAATGCAATTTGACCGCGGATATATTTCACCATATTTCATTACCGATACCGAAAAAATGGAAGCTGTAATGGAAAATCCGTTTATCCTCATTACTGACAAGAAAGTATCGGTAATGAAAGACTTGTTGCCTGTTCTCGAACCGGTAGCACAAGCAGGCAGACCATTGCTCATCATTGCAGAAGATGTAGAAGGTGAAGCATTGGCAACATTGGTTGTAAACAAATTGAGAGGTACATTGAAAGTAGCTGCAGTAAAAGCACCGGGATTCGGCGACAGAAGAAAAGAAATGCTCGAAGATATAGCAGTTCTCACAGGCGGAACTGTTATCACAGAAGACAAAGGCTTGAAGCTCGAAAGCGCTACATTGGACATGTTGGGTGAAGCCGAAAAAGTTACTATAGACAAAGAAAATACTACAATAGTAAACGGTAAAGGCGACAAATCCAACATAGAAAAGAGAATTGCACAAATCAAAGCTCAAATTGAAACTACCACCAGCGAATACGACAAAGAAAAACTTCAAGAAAGACTTGCTAAACTTGCAGGTGGTGTAGCAGTTATCTACATAGGAGCAGCCAGCGAAGTTGAAATGAAAGAAAAGAAAGACAGGGTTGAAGACGCTCTTAACGCAACCAGGGCTGCAGTAGAAGAAGGTATTGTTCCCGGTGGTGGCGTGGCTCTCATCAGAACAATCAAAGACCTCGAAGGTTTGAAAGGTAAAAACGACGACGAAACAATAGGTATCCAAATAATCAAGAGAGCCGTAGAAGAACCATTGAGACAAATTGTTGAAAATGCAGGTCTTGAAGGTTCCGTTGTAGTAGAAAAAGTTAAAGAAGGTGATGGAGACTTCGGTTTCAACGCTTACTCCGAAAAATACGAAAACTTGTTCGAAACAGGCGTTATAGACCCGACAAAAGTTACCAGAATTGCTATAGAAAATGCTGCATCTATTGCAGGAATGTTCTTGACAACAGAAGCTGTTCTGGTAGAAAAGAAAGAAAAAGAACCTGCAGCTCCTGCAGGTGGCGGATACGATCCGGGTATGATGATGTAATAAATCAATCAGACAACAAAAAAGGCTGTCCAAATTTCGGGCAGCCTTTTTTTATTATATAACGATGCAAACATTTCGTGCAGAGCACAATTTTTCCTTAATTACACTACCCGTATGAAACTTCCGGGGCTAAAGCCCCGCACTTGGCTGCACATTACCGCACACCGCCTTAAAAGGCGGTGCTAATCATATCCACTTGACACAATCGGGCTGTAACATGGGGAAGTTTGATTTATGAATATCGAATAATGGACAACGAATGATGAATTTTACTTCTAAAATCGATGTTAATGTTGATTAAGCGGGCTTCAGCCCGTTTATCATTTATTCAAAAATACCATATTATTGAATAGCCCTACCTTTTAAGGTGGGGAAATAAAATAAATAAAAAAACCGTTGGCTTTAGCCTTAGTTTTTCTTTTGTTCTTTGTCATTCGATACAAAGAACCAAAAATCTAGGTCAAAATGATGCTTCTACCCGCTCTGTCAAAACATGGCGACTACGGGAAAAGCGGAAAACGAAAA
>JALWKH010000414.1 GCA_026996635.1 Bacteroidales bacterium
ACCGTGCATACGGTTCGGTGTACAGCTCTACCCTGTCTGTACCGACTTTTGCAGCGTATTCGGTTACCCAAGGTTCTGCATTTATAAAAATGGAAACCCTTATGCCGTAAGACTTTAAGCGGACAATCACATCTTTCAGAAAATCAAAATGTTCCTTCACATCCCAACCGTGATCGGAAGTAAGTGCATCAGGCGGATCAGGTACTAAAGTTACTTGTGTCGGCACCACATCGGTTACCAACTTCAAAAACCGCTCGGAAGGATAGCCTTCAATGTTAAATTCGGTTGTAATAACTTTCTTCAAATCGTAAACATCTTTGTATTTAATATGCCTTTCATCCGGTCTAGGATGAACGGTAATTCCATCTGCACCAAAGCGTTCTGCATTTACGGCAGCTTCCACCACATTGGGAATATCTCCACCGCGGGCATTTCTTAGGGTGGCTATTTTGTTTATGTTTACGCTAAGTTTGGTCATTTCTTTGCTGTTTTTAAAATTCAAAACAAATGTAAGTTTTTTTATGATTTGCAGGATTGCCAAAGAAAAAATTAAATAGCCCCACTTTCACAAGCAGGGCTATTCAAAAAAGACAATTATTCAATTAACACATTAATCCATTAGCAAATTCACTTCACATCTTTTATCCCTACATTATAAAATGCAAATACGTACATATCTGCCGTTTCTTCAATAATCTTTGACACAGGTTTGCCAGCACCGTGACCTGCCATTGTTTCAATTCTTATCAACACGGGATTTTTGCCTTTATATTTTTCTTGCAATGTGGCAATGTATTTAAACGAATGGGCAGGCACTACCCTGTCGTCGTGGTCTGCTGTAGTTACAAGCACTGCGGGATATTCCACACCTTCTTTTATGTTGTGCAACGGCGAATACTTATAAATGTATTCAAACTGTGTGGAATCTTCGCTTGAGCCGTAATCCGTTACCCAATTCCATCCGATAGTAAACTTCTGGAACCTAAGCATATCCATAACACCAACCGAAGGTATTGCAACAGCAAACAAATAGGGTCTTTGGTTTGTAACCGCACCTACAAGCAACCCGCCGTTTGAACCACCGTGGATGATGAGTTTTTGCGGTGAAGTATATCCTTTCTCAATCAAGTATTCACCGGCAGCGATGAAATCATCAAACACATTTTGCTTGTTGAGTTTCATACCGGCTTCGTGCCATTTGCGACCGTATTCTCCTCCGCCTCTCAAGTTGGCAAGGGCAAACACCACACCGTTTTCAAAAAGCACCAACCTTGCCGGGCTGAAATAAGGTTTAAGGCTGATGTTGAAGCCTCCGTAGCCATACAACCAAGCAGGATTATTGCCATCCAGTTTTATATCCTTTTTGTGCACTATAAACATCGGTATTTTAGTGCCGTCCTTGCTCTTGTAAAATACTTGTTCGGTTACATAATCGTCAAAATCAAAATCAATTTTTGGTCTGAAAATTTCTATGCTTGTATCTTTCTTGAAATCATATTTGTAAATAACCGAAGGATACAAAAAAGAAGTAAACGAATAATACATATACGACTTTTCAGGGTCGGTATTAGGTCCGCCTACTGAACCGAGTGTAGGCAACTTAATTTCTTTTATCAGCTTCCCGTTCAAATCGTAAATATAAAGCCTGTCGCTTGCATCTACCATATATTTTACAACCAACTTGTCGCGGTCGGCAATTTCAGCAGACAAGAAAACATTTTTAGTTTCGGGCAACACTTCTGTCCAAACGGGATTATTCATATTTTTCAAATCAACAGCCATTAATTTGTAATTTTCCGCTCCGTCGTTTGTTTTAACAAATAGCTTTGTGCCGATATTTCCAACCACACTATATTCATAATCAAAAGTTTTGTTTAATAAAACGGGTTTTGCATTCCTTTTCAAATCTTTTATCCACACTCGGTTACCCATTGTGTTGCGGGCCTCTTCGGTAATAACCAAATACCTTGCATCATCCGTTACATAAGCGTAAAACATACGGTATGGGTCTTCTTTGTTTTCCATTACCACAATGTCTTCGCTTTGCGGTGTTCCCAACTTGTGATAAAACAATTTGTGGTATTCGTTTTTCATAGTAAGCTCCTTACCTTCTGCAGGCGGGGTGTACCC
>JALWKH010000415.1 GCA_026996635.1 Bacteroidales bacterium
ATATTTAGCTGTTATTGCCGCTTCTGCTCCGGCTATATTTTTATTGAAGAAATTTGCCTTTAAGAATATTATTTTATCGTCTTTGGCTGTTTCAATATTATTTTTTGTTATTTCAAATTTCGGAGTTTGGGTATCGGGAACAATGTATCCGAAAACTATTACCGGATTGGTAACTTGCTATACAATGGCATTACCGTTTTTTAAGAATACCTTGGCTGCTACATTGCTTTATTCAACTATAATGTACGGTGCAGTTTATTTTTACAAAACAAAATTTTCATTTGACATTAACCAATAAAATCATAAAACTATGAAAGAATTAGATTGGAGCAATTTAGGTTTTGGTTACCGTAAAACCAATTACAATGTAAGATGTTATTACAGAGACGGGAAATGGGGAGAACTGGAAATTTCCTCGTCCGAATACATACCTATACATATTTCTGCCACAGCATTACATTACGGTCAAGAAGCCTTTGAAGGCTTAAAAGCATACAGAGGCAAAGACGGTAAAATAAGGCTATTCCGTTGGGAGGATAATGCAAACAGAATGATTCATTCCGCAAAAGGAGTGTTGATGGCAGAACCTCCGAAAGAATTGTTTTTTGAAGCCGTTAAAAAAGCTGTATTGCTAAATAAGGAATTTTTACCTCCTTACGGTTCGGGTGCATCAATGTACATTAGACCATTATTGATTGGTACCGGACCGGAAATAGGTGTAAAACCTTCAAAAGAATATATGTTTATGGTATTTGTTTTACCTGTAGGTCCTTATTTCAAAAACGGCTTTAAGCCTGTAAACATGATGATAACAAGGAGTTATGACAGGGCAGCACCACTCGGAACAGGAACATATAAAGTTGGCGGTAATTATGCAGCAAGCCTTCAATCTATGGAGTTGGCACACGAAAACGGATTTGCTTCCGCTATTTATCTTGACGCCAAAGAAAAGAAATATATAGATGAATGTGGTCCGGCAAACTTCTTTGCAATTAAGGACAACACTTATATTACACCTAAATCCACTTCGATACTTGATTCTATTACAAACAGAAGTCTGCAAAAACTTGCGGAAGATATGGGAATGAAAGTGGAAAGAAGAAAAGTTGCAGTTGAAGAATTGGAAACATTTGATGAAGTAGGTGCTTGCGGAACTGCTGCTGTTATTACACCTATCCACAAGATAGTTGATTTTGATACAAAGAAAGAATATGTTTTCGGAAGTCCTGATACACCCGGACCCGTTACAACCAAATTGTATGAAAAATTAACAGCCATACATTGGGGTGAAGCAGAAGATCCTTACGGATGGATTACAATAATAGATGAAGAATAAAATTTTTGTTTGGAAAAAAAACTTTGCTTAATTTTGCATTGAGATAATGAATTAAAACGAATAGAAAATGGAAGGATACGAAAACAAGGAAAATGCGAAGAATAGGGAAGAAATTTATTCGCAAGTTATCAGGGCCGGAAGAAGAACTTATTTTTTTGATGTCAGATCGACTTACAATGATGATTATTATCTGACTATTACAGAAAGTAAGAAGAAATTTAACAGGCAAGGAAGGTACTTTTACGAAAAGCACAAAATTTTCCTTTACAAAGAAGATTTTGATGATTTTATTGAGGCTATGCAAAAGGCTATTGATTTCATCAAGAAAGAAAGGCCTAATATTGTAAGGCGTGAAGATATGGTCAAAGAACAAGGTGAAAACAATGAAATGACGTCGGAATCAACAGAAGAAAAAGATATTACAAGTGAAGAATACAAGTCTGATGTAGATTTTGACAGCTTGGGTAAAGAAGAAAACAAGGAAGAAAACGAAACTTCTTTTTAAGTTTCAAATAAGTTTTTAATCGATAAAAAAAGGGCGCATTTTGATGCGTCCTTTTTTTATTTTATTTTTATCTCTATTTTCAGAATGAAAATAATTCCTAATGAAATTGTGATTTGCAATAGTAGCTTTGTAAAGTTTTGTAAATAGATGAAGCAGTAAAAAAGTATTGCTTAAACAGAAAATGCAATTAAAATAAAGACACATTTTTTTCATAACAACTTTACCTCAAAAGAAAAGGCTACTCCAACAGTGGAATAGCCTTTTTTATTATGAAAAATGCTTATTTTC
>JALWKH010000416.1 GCA_026996635.1 Bacteroidales bacterium
CTTTGTGGATAGAAAAATTGGAACTTATTAAATCTGACGGAAGTGTCTTGAAACTTAATCCCGATTCAATATTTCGCAGGTCGAGTAGTAGTGCTATTGAGAGCTATTCGAATATTTATACGGAAACAGGGTGGTTTCTTACAGGTACTGTTCCGGGTGTGGAAACGGGAGATATTTTACATATTGTTACTAAAGATTCCGTTTTTAAGTCAAGAATGGAGAATAACTTTTTTGATAGGGTAGATGTAGAAGGGTTTTCTGCATACTTTCATAAATATTATGAATTGGTTGCTCCTAAATCAGTGAAGATAAATTTAGTGGAAATCAACAAAAAAGATAATCTTGCAAAAATTTCGATTCAGGAAAGAGGCGATAATAAAGTTTATACAATAAGCGTCGGTTATGTAAAGCCGATAATTTATGAGCCCGGGATGGACGACTCTGATTTTTTTGCTTATTACATAATGTTCACAACCGTAGATAGTTGGCAGGATATTTCCAAGTGGTATTACGGTCTGGTAGAAAAGCATTTAAAAGTAAATGATTCTATAAAAAGCAAGGTTAAAGAATTGATTACCGAGGCAAAAAACGATTCCGAAAAAGTAGCCAAGATTTTTTATTGGGTTGCACAAAAAATCAGATACCTCGGAGTTGATAAAGAAAAAGACAGACCCGGATATGAGCCGCACGATGTAACATATACATTTGCTACCAGGGGAGGTGTTTGCCGTGATAAAGCTGCTTTGCTTGTTGCTATGTTGCGAGAAGCCGGTATAAAGAGTGATCCGATTTTGATTTCGGTAGGATACCAGTTGAACAAAGCGGCACCAGTTATGTGGTTTAATCACGCTGTAGCCGTAGCTTATGGTAAAGACGGAAAACCGAGGTTTTATCTGGATCCGACAAATGAGACTACAAAAGATTTCTTTCCGCAATACGAGGAAGATAACACATACATTATAGCAAGGAAAGATGGGGCAGACCTGGCTATTGTACCCGTATCTCCGCCGGAAAGGAACAATACTTCAATTTCAATAAGTACGCATATCAACGATGATTTGTCTGCAGATATTTCTTTAACCGTAAAATACAAGGGGTTGGTTGACACATATATGAGAGGGAGTTTTATGAGGAAAAAGGATGACCAAAGAAAATTGTATGTAGAACAACTGGTAAAAAAAATAAATCCTGCAGCAATAATAAAATCAGTTTCTTATACTAATCCTGAGGATAAGACCAAAAATATGGAAATAAAAGCAGAGTTTCACGTGCCTGTTTATGTTTCACAAGATAAGAACTATGCATTTATTCCTTATAATGCATCAAAACTAAAACTTTCGGGAATGTATAACAGCTGTGAAAATGTTTTCGGGCTTTCGACCAGAAAATATCCTTTTAAACTCAATAATACTTTCAGCGTGAATTTGCAAGAAATAATTTATTCGCCGTTTAGTATGCGTAAAGTAGTTTTCCCGGATTTTAAGCCGTTGGACAAAAGCGGATTTAAGTTTAAAGCTTATATGGAATTGGCTAAAGACTCGAAAGCTCTGATTACAAATGTTAAGTTTAGTGTTTCCAAGATACATTTTAAGGCAGAAGAATATAATGAGTTAAAAAAAGAAATTTCACGTATTTCAAGTTATAACAATTTATTTATTATTGGTAAAGATTTTGTAAAATAATATGTTGAAAATGAAAAAGTTAGTTTTTATTTTTGTGCTGTTTGGGGCTATGTCGGTTTACTCTCAAGATTATACAAAGTATATAAAGAATGTTCCCGGAAAAGATAAATATCCAAATGCGTCTGCGTTGGTTGTTTACGAACAGGTTTCATATTTTTTTAATCCTGATACATCTTTTGTGAAACATTTTTTCAGGATAGTTAAGGTTTTGAACTATAAGGGGAAAGAAAAATATTCCGACTTTAAAATTTATTATAATGCAAATACCGATTCGATCATTTGGGGTGATTGTTTTACGGTAAAAAACGGAGAAAAAATTGAACCGCCCAAGGAAGCTTTTCACGATGTGGAGACTTCATCTACAATGTTTTATCCTGTTTATTTCAATCAAAGACAAGGAGTGGTAAATTTATCATCTGTTGAACCCGGAGATTTTGTTGTGGTG
>JALWKH010000417.1 GCA_026996635.1 Bacteroidales bacterium
AACAACTGAAATGGCAAACTGTTTTGACTTGTCACCAAACCATTCAACATATTCTCTAAGCATTCTCCACTGAAAACTGTAAATTCCTACAGTTGACGGAGCTGTAGCATTAAATGTAAATGTAACGGTATGATTAGGTGGTACCGAATCCGGCAACTCAACCCTCCCCAAGCCCCAAATTTGATTATCCTGCGGGCTTTGGGATCCTAAACGGTACAAACTGTCGGGATACCAAGTATTAAGCCCTGTATTTTTAAAAGTAAGCGAAACCGTAAATGTTTGGTTAGGTGCTACAGATGATGGCACAGACTCCGAAATAAACTCAGCATCATTATCCCTAACATATGTAACAGGAAATTTATTGAAACATACAAGTTCAATTCCATTATCATTGGTAATAAAATGACCTGTCCCCGAATATTCACCCAAGTATGATACAGTTACATTATTATGGTCATATACATCAGGAACAGTAATTATTATCTTATTATCAACAACTTCCACATTTGAAGGTTGTGCAGCATTTTCTATAAGAAAATTACTGTAGTCCGACGAATTAAAATCATTCAACTGCAAATGTTGTGCAGATGTTTCAATTATAATTTTGTTATGTTGGGTAAGAATTGCATTTGTAATAATTGGTGCTTCAACATCTCCGCTAGGCTGAATTCCGTAAATATCCCTTAACACTAATGGAGCAATCCTGTCGGCAAAAACTTCATAACCACCTATAAAAGGAAAATGACAACCGTCTGACAATTGTGTCAAAGATGCGGTTTGCATTATATGGATGTTGCTATTGTTTGCAGCCAACTGCCGTTGTGCTTCCCTGATTGCCATTATCTTGTCCACACTTATTCCGCAAGCAATCCTAGTCTGAAAAATGTAATAATCTTTAATTGTGGGGAAATCATTTTCCCACGCACTTTTCAGATTATTGAAATAATTTACATAATCATCAGTTGACGTACCAAGATCGGCATCCGTTTCGCCTTGTGACCAAAGAACAGCACGAACATAGTTAGTTAGTCCTGTTTTCTCTAATCTGTATCTTAATCTTGCATAGTTCGTTGATAAGGAATTATCAGAAGGATCAGGCGGTTGGAAAAATGCTATTTCTTTTCCTCCGTGTGCACCATTAAAAATTGCTACGGGTATATGAGTTGTGTTTACTATTATGTTAGCCAGTTTTAATCCCCACTGGCCTGTATTTCCGTGAGTAGCATTATATCCGTCTCCTTGCCCTATGTACCATTTATTGTCGTTTACAACAGAAACAATGCTTGGTGTTCCACTTGCAAAAACCCTGATAAAATCACTTTGATAACCATTTGCCGTTGTGCTTTCCAAACGCTTCATTGCTTCTGCATTGCTCTGTCCTTGAATAATGTACACGTCACCTGCAACAACATTTGACACAGTCTTTTCAAGTGTTTGATTATTACCTTCTTTCCCGTAAATTTTAAATGTATAATTTGCTAATTCAGCCAAAATATTGATATTAAAACTGAATGTAGCAATGTTATTGGTGTAGCTTAAATTAGATGTGTATGTATTAAACAAATCATCATTTCTGTAAACCTCAACAATTATTTGGTCATAATTAACAACAGTATTATCAACTTCACCGGCTATGACAACCGTTCCCAAATTTGTATTGGTATCACGCCCAACCAATTGGTAATCCAAAGGGATGGAAGTGAAATTAATATTGCTTGCACCACTGTCTTCCACTACGTGAATAACAATATCATCTGAATATTCACCGAACCATTCTACATTTTCTTGCACCATCCTTCTTTGAAAATGGTAATCTCCAGGTGTACTTGGTGCCGTCAAAGTAGCATTAAATGCCACTGTTTGCCCGGGCTGAATATCAAACGGCACGGGAAACCTGCCTGAACCATATCCCCAAATATCATTATCTTGCGGGTTTTGCGAACCTAAAAAATAATCACCTTCCGTCCAAACAGTAGAACCCGTATTTTTTAAAGCAACCGAAACATCAAAAATTTCACCTGCTTCAACAGTTGTCGGAACAGATTGGGAAACAAATTGTGCATTGTTTTGGGAAAAACTAAAATCACAAAGTAATAAAAGAGATAAAAACAATAATATTGACT
>JALWKH010000418.1:0-2729 GCA_026996635.1 Bacteroidales bacterium
AAAGCCGGCAAAATGCCGGCTATTTTTTTTAACAAATTTAACCCATTAGAAGTGGAACATTAAATATATAATACCACTGAAATTATCATTATCCATACCTAAAGAAAAGCTACCACCTGTTTTTGTTTCTACTTCTTCAACTTTGTTATCTGTATAGTTCCATTGTTCTGTAACAACTGTTCCGTCTCCTTGCATCTTCATGCCTAACTTATAACCGAATTCCCCGCCAAGAGAAACTTTAGGCAAAATAAAATATTCAACACCTACAAAACCTCTCATACCAAAAGAAATAGTTTTTCCTGCTTTTTCTGACAAAGTTCTTGCATTTGTATTGGTAACTGTATATGGGTTTGTTGTCCAATCTGTTGTTGAAGTAGGTGTAGTAACAGTTGAAGAAAAATCATTACCATATTCATAAGTATCGGTGCTGCCTTCAAAACCGATAACAGGACCTGCTCCGTAAAAAGCTTGAAGTCTTCCGTATCCTCTTCTCTTTTCCAAACCTGCAGACAAAACTACATTTGTTTGTTTATGTGTCCATTTGTCTTCCACGGTTTTTGTTCCTGTATTATCCGTATTGTCACTAACGTAATTCCTGCTGGATACCGTACCCATACCAAGTCTTACGGCAGCTCTTATTGCCGTATTGTCAGATAAGAAATACTTTCCGTAAATAGCATTATTGGCACCATTTACAAAGTTCCAAGACAGCGGATTATTAAACGGTGCAGCTGAATTAATTTTAACCAAGTTGCCAAACAAATTGATAAATGGAGAAGCACTAACACCTATTGCATAATCACCTGCTTGCGGCAAAATAACTTCACCTTTTTTGTTTTTCAACACATCACTGTTTCCGTCTTGTGCAAATGATATGTTGCCTAAAACAACCAATGCTAACATTAATGTAAATAACTTTTTCATAATTTTTAAGTTTTTGGTTTCTGCTTGCAAATTAAAACAAATATTATGACAAAAAGAAAAATTTTTGTCATAAAAACTTTTTAATCCAACAAATCGGGACGGATTTTCAAAGTCTTTTTATATGCTTCCTCGGTAAGCCATTCTTCAATTTTCTTATGATTCCCCGACAATAAAACATCAGGCACTTTCCAACCGTTAAATTCGGCAGGACGGGTATAAACAGGCGGTGAAAGCAAGTTATCTTGAAACGAATCAGTTAAAGCGGACTCTTCGTCTCCTATTGCTCCGGGCAGCAACCTTACAATGCTGTCAACAATAACTGCCGTTGCCAATTCCCCCGCAGAAATAACATAATCACCAATGGAATATTCTTTGGTTACAATATTATCCCTGATGCGTTGGTCAATTCCTTTGTAATGCCCGCATATAAAGATCAGGTTTTCTTTTGTTGCCAACTCATTTGCAGCATTCTGGCTATACAACGGAGCATCTGGTGTAGGAAAAACTATTTCATCGTATTTGCGTTGTTGTTTCAACGTTTCTACGGCATCAAAAACCGGCTGGACGGTCAGCACCATTCCCGCCAGCCCGCCGTAAGGATAATCGTCTATGTGTCTGTGTTTATCTTTCGAAAAATCTTTTAAATCGTGTACTACTATCTCAACAATACCTTTGTCAATGGCTTTTTTAATTATTGAAAAAGAAAAAAAACTTTGTAATAATTCGGGAACTGCCGCAAGTATGTCAATCCTCATTGATCTTTGTATTTGTAATCTTTTATTATCCTGACTTCTATACGCCTGTTTTTTGCTCTGCCTTCGGGAGTATCGTTTGTTGCAATAGGCTCGGTATCACCATATCCTTTGGCAACTATTCGCTTTGCGCTTATACCTTTTTTTACCAAATAGTTTTTTACCGCTTCTGCCCTTGCTTGCGATAATTTAAGGTTATGTTCTTTGCTGCCGGTGTTATCGGTATGTCCCGCTATTTCTATTTCCATACCTTTTTTCAACTTCATAAGTTCAACCAGTTCGTCCAACTGCTTATATGATTCAGGCTTTATTGTTGCTTTATCAACATCAAAATAAACATTGTTAAGTGTAAATACCTTGGAAGGTTCATACTTCATACGCAGTTCCAAAGTAAACCTGCCGGGTTGATTAGGAACTTCAAATTGGGTATAATCGACAGCTTCGCTTAATTCTTTGTATTTGATTTCATAAGTATCTCCTTTGGGCAAAAGAATTTGGGCTTTCCCTTGTTGATTGGTTACTACGGAATATTCTTTGCCGGATTTTGTTGCCCTGAAAATTACCGTTTCTCCTGCAAGAGGATTCATATCAAAGTCGGTAACCAATACATTTAATAATGCCTTGCTTTCGGTGGGTAATAATTTTTGAGCATTACCCAAAGTGGAAATTAAAACAAATATGGCTATTAAAAACATAAATCTTTTCATAACTTTTTATTTTTTGTTTTTTGCTAATTTACAAAATTTACACCATTTATTAAATTCTTTCCACAACCTCATCGTAAAGTTCCGTTTTGTCAACAGGCACCACACCGACTTTTTCACAAACAAGTCCGCCCGCCAGATTTGCTATATAAATGGCATCTTCCAGAGTGCAACCCACTGTCAGACAAAGAGTAAGCACGCTTATTACCGTGTCACCTGCACCGGAAACATCGGCAATACTTCTTTTTTCGGCAGGAAAGAATTTATAATCACCTGTTTTCGCCATCCCGAAAATCCCGTATTCCGAAAGAGTTACAACCAAATTTTCAAAACCTTTTTCTTGTAAAAA
>JALWKH010000418.1:2739-6657 GCA_026996635.1 Bacteroidales bacterium
TTGTCGGCAGGATGAATTTCTACATTAAGTCCTTCTTTTATTTCTTTCAAGTTAGGCTTAAAAAGCGTTACATTGTGATAATGCAAAAAATTCCTTTTTTTCGGGTCAACCGTAGTAATTACACCGTGTTGATTAGCCAATTCTATTATCCTGTCAATGGTTTCTTTAGTGAGCACACCTTTGTCGTAATCTTCAAACACAATGGCATCTACACCTTCTTTAATAAAATTGCCGACTACATTTACCAATGCTTCGGAATCGTTAAACCCCGCATCATAAATATCTTCTTCATCTATGCGAAGTAATTGCTGACTACTGCTTATTATCCGTGTTTTTACCGTTGTGCGTCTGTTGTTTGAAGTGATTATGCCGTTATCAGTCATTTCATTCTCTGCCAACAAGTTCCTGAAAATCTTTCCTGCATCATCATCTCCTATTACCGAACAAATTATTGGAACGGCGCCAAGACTTTTCAAGTTTTTGGCAACATTTGCCGAACCGCCCAAACGGTACTCCTTTTTATCTACAGACACAACTGGTACGGGTGCTTCGGGTGAAATACGGCTTACACTTCCCCACACATAAGCATCTACCATAACATCTCCCACCACTAAAATCTTCTTTCCCGTAAACGATTCAAAAACACGGTTTAATAAAAATCTGTCCATTTCTTTTGTTTTTCTAATTGCAAAGGTAACAGTTTGCGGGTTAATCAAAATCTTTTGATTTAATTAATTCTTTTAACTCATCTTTGCTTGGTAAAACAGTCAAATAATTGCTTGCAAAAATTTGTTCGTTATTTTCCGGCAAAGTCATTTCCACCAGTGCATCATCTTTTGTTTTACATAAAATTATCCCGATAGTCGGATTTTCATCTGCAAGTTTTACTTTCCTGTCATAGTAGTTTACATACATTTGCATTTGTCCTAAATCTTGATGAGTAATTTCACCTATCTTCAAATCTATCAGCACAAAACACCGCAAAAGCCTATTGTAAAAAACTAAATCTACTCTGAAATGTTTTTCGTTAAATGTAAACCGAACTTGCCTCCCTACAAATGTAAATCCTTTTCCTAGCTCGAGTAAAAAGTTCTCCAACTTATCTATAATTCTTTGCTCAAATTCTGTTTCCGAGTATTTGCTTTCTTCGGGAAGACCGAGAAATTCAAGCACATACGGGTCTTTTATTGTATCTTCGGGTTTTGTTATAATTTGCCCTTTTTTTGAAAGTTCTTTTACTCCTTCTTTATCCCTGCTTAATGCTAACCTTTCATATAACGCAGAATTAAATTGCCTGCGTAATTCTCTTAAACTCCAACCGTTGTTAATTGCTTCTATTTCATAAAATTTTCGCTCTTCTTCATTGTTTATCCGCAACAAAAATAAATAGTGTGACCAACTTAAATTGAATTGCGCAGACAGTGTCTGCGTTTTTGAATAAGTCAAATAAAACTGTCGCATTTGCTCAAGGTTTCTCTGCGAAAAGCCTTTCCCGAATTCAGCAGTAAGTCGCCGGGAAAGTTCTTTTATTATCCGCTTGCCGTATTCCGCCCTTTCTTTTCCGTTTTGTTCTTCTTCAACAATCATTCTACCTATCTCAAAATAGGTATAAACCATTGTTTTGTTTATGGTTTGAACAACATTTTTTCGTGCTTCTTTTAATAGGTTTGCGACTTTTGTGTAAAAATCCGCTTTGATATTTTGTCTGTTTTCTTTCATTGAAACAATTTGGTTTAAGGTTTGATTTTACTTATTGCCGCACTCAACCTTGTAAACGACAAATCCGCCTTTGGCATAAACTTTTTTCAGAATTGATTTGTACCTGTTTTCAACTTCTTCTGCCGATTTTGCCTTAATCACAATATATTTTTCGTGCGGGTCTTTTTTCATATCATTTCCACACCTCAAAATTTCCGCAGCAGAGAGAGGTTTCAAATACGGCGGCTTGCGGGTATAAAACAAAAGTGCATAACTCTTAAATCCCAACGGATAAACATAAACATCTTTTCCTTGCTTGGATTCATAAAAATCAATAATCGACCCTTGGCTGTATTTTTCCACCCTTGGAACAATATAAATCACCGATTCTCCGGCAACAAATGCAGACAAGAATACAGTAAGAACAAAAGACAAATATTTTCTGCGTATAAAAATCATCGTAACTATAATGCCCAAAAACAAAAATGCTCCTAAAAAATACGGGAATCCGCCCCAGTTTACACTAACGGACAAAAGAGCGTCTTTTGCAAATTCATCTTTTATGTAAGGTAATAATTCCTGCTTGTATTTTTCCACTAAAGGCAACATTGCAATACCAATGCTCCACAATGCTGCAATAACAATGGTAAAAATGCGGTACCACTTTGCATTTCGGTACTCTTCATCGGTCATTTTGTAGAATGCCAGTGCCGTAAAAAACGCCAACGGATAATAAGTCATTGACGAATAGTGTATGATTTTGGTCTTTACTATCGAAAAAAGAATTATCACAACCCAAAATAACACCATCATCCAATTGTATGCAATAAGTTGATTGCCCTCAAGTTTTTTCTTTATCGATTTGGTCACTCCTTTTATGGCAAAAAGCGAAAACGGGAAAAAGCCTATTAGCAACACAACGAAATGATAAAAGAACGGACCTCCGTGTCCTGCATCTTGCGTGGAAAACAACCTGATTTGATAAATTATGAAATCGACAATTACATCTCCTTTGCCTTGCAAAACTAAAATCAAAAACCAAGTGCCTCCGAAAATTATTACCAAAACCCCATACAATAAAATCTCCTTGAACGAAATAATGTTTTTAATGCCGTGGTAAAACAACAAAACAAACAAATAAGTCAGTCCGAGAATCAACAGACCTACCGGACCTTTGGTAAGTACAGCCATTGAGATAAAAAGTGCGGAAAGGATAATGTTTTTTGTCCTGCCCGTTTTGTCAATATACAAAAGCATTAGGAAATAAATACCCAAATAAATGAACAAATTAAACCACGGGTCAATTATTCCAGATTTGAAATAAATAAACGGCAACCAAGCCCCGAAATAAGACAAAGCGTAAAAAATACCGAACTTTTCGTCTATCATTTTTTTGCCCGTAAGAAACAATATGACAAGCACCAATGCACCTGCCACGGCATTCGGCAGTCTTGCGGCAAATTCATTCACACCGAAAACTTTCATTGACAATACCTGCAACCAAAAAAACATTGGCGGTTTTTCCCAGAAAGGTTTAAAATCAATCTGAACAGTCGTGTAATCGCCACTCTCTATCATCTCCCTTGCACATTCACCGAAATTCACCTCGTCCCAATCAAACAGGTGTGTATCGCCCAAATGCGGAACAAACGCCAATAAACCCAACAAGAAAATAAATATGATTATCTTAACATTACCTTTCATCGCCACGCTTTTTTACATAAAAAAAGTAAAACACCACCATTGCAAACAAAACTCCTATAATCGACCCGAAATAAACATCCACCAGAAAGTGCTGCGACAAGTAAATCCTTGAATAACCGACAAGCAAGGCAAAAACCAAAAACAAAAGTTTAAGCCTCTTCCGCTTAAAATAAAACACCAGAGTACTGAACATCGCAAATGCCGTAGCCGTATGACCGGAAGGAAAACTAAACATTTTGTTCATCAACACACCCTTCACCAAATAAAGATTGTCAATAACAGCCGAAGGACGCATTACTTCCGGAAAGACAAAGTGCTTTATAAGTTGAACCGTAACACCTGCAAAAAGTGCCGATAAACCGATTGCCCAAGCAAGTCGCTTGTCAAAAAAATAAATTATGACCGCAATTGTAAAAATTGTCACTCCGTTGCCTACCTCTGTATAATATCGGAAAAAATAATCACAGCAAACAGAGTGAAAAGAATTGAACCACAAGTGACTATTAACACGCGAAA
>JALWKH010000418.1:6667-9322 GCA_026996635.1 Bacteroidales bacterium
CAGATTCAACAAAAAAAGCGCACCGACAAAATATAATACGACAAGCAAGGCAAAAAAAATCTTATTTTCAGTCAGTATCTTAATCAAAGCAGGCAGCAAATTTTTGACGTTCAAAGTTAAACAAAAAAAGAATACTTACAGAAATCACAATGGATGTCACTTCACTGTGAAAAATAAAATTTTTAATTTGAAATAATGCAATTGATTTTATGCCAAAATCAATACCCCAATATCTTCAGCATTGATTTGTAAGTTTGCTCCTTGGCAAAAAGTTTTGTTACAAACTCACCGTTTTCTTTTCGGTCGATAAGCACGTGCTTTGGTGCGGGAATCAAACAGTGCTGTATTCCGCCATAACCTGCAAGTGCATCTTGATAAGCTCCGGTATGGAAAAATCCTATATGCAACGGACTGTCAAGCTGGGAAATTTTGGGTAAAAAGATTGCATTTGAGTGAATTTCCGAATTGTAATAGTCATCACTGTCACAAGTCAATCCGCCGAGGAAAACCCTTTCGTATTCTTTGTCCCAATGGTTTATCGGCAAAAGGAGAAATTTCTGGTTTATCGCCCAAGAATCAGGCAAAGTGGTAAGAAACGAACTGTCTATCATATTCCACAACTCGCGGTCATTTTGTTTCTTTTGGTTTATTATGGTGTACAAGTGAGCCATACTTTCGCCTACGGTAAAAGTACCGAACTCCGTAAAAATATTCGGCTCGGGTACTCCCGCATTGTTACAAGTGTTTTTTATTTGGTAAATTATTTCTTCAATCATATACTCGTAATCATATTCAAATGAGAGGGAATTTTTTATCGGCAAACCGCCGCCTATGTTAAGAAATTCAAGATCGGGATTTATTTTCTTGAGTTCGGTGTATAAGTTTACCGCTTTTGACAATTCATTCCAATAATATGCAGTGTCTTTAATTCCCGTATTAATGAAAAAGTGTAGCATCTTAACCTTAAACTTCGGGTGGTTGGCAAGTTTGGTTTGATACAATTTAATGATGTTTTCGTATCTGATGCCCAATCGTGAAGTATAAAACATAAACTTGGGTTCTTCTTCGGTAGCTATCCTTATTCCCAATTGCAAATCGTAATCTTTAAGGTTTTCAAGATAAAAATCTACCTCTTCTATATTATCGATTACCGGGATAACATTGCGAAAACCGTTTTTTACAAGTCTTTCGATGTTTTTCAGATACTGATCTCTTTTGAATCCATTACAAATAATGTATCTGTCTTTGTCCAAATAACCTTCTTTATGCAAACTTTCCACTATGTTTATATCAAATGCCGATGAAGTTTCTATGTGGGAATCGTTTTTGAGAACTTCTTGCAAAATGAAAGAAAAATGGGAGCTTTTGGTACAATAGCTGTAAAAATATTTGCCTTTGTAATCTACCTTTGCCATTGCCACATTGAAAAATCGGCGTGCTTTCTGGATTTGTTGTGATATTTTAGGCAAATAAGAAATTTTTAGTGGTGTGCCGTATTGTTTGATTATATCCATCAGCGGAATGTCGTTGAAATACAATTCGTTATCCTCCACTCTAAAATCTTCTTGCGGAAAGTCAAATGTTTGTTCTACCAGGTCGATGTACTTGTTTTTCATTTTCTTAACACTTTTTACAAACGGCAAAAATAAAACATTTATCTTTGTGCCTCGCCAACAATGTAAAAAAGTTAAATTGATTTTTTAGAAACAGAGTAACTAAGTTACATTAAAAAAATTAACGCAAACTAACTAAAACGGATTAACAATGAAAAAGGAAATTACATTAGCTATTATCAAGCCGAACGCAACAGAAAAAAAGGCTACAGGTAAAATCATCGACATGATTTTGGAAGCAGGATTTGAAATTAAAGCGATGAAAATGTTGCACTTAACCAAGAAAGAAGCTGAAGGATTTTATGAAGTTCACAAAGACAAACCGTTTTTCAACGACCTTACTGATTTTATGAGTTCAGGTCCTATAGTTGTAATGGCTCTCGAAAAAGAAAATGCAGTAGAAGATTACAGAAAACTTATCGGAGCAACCAATCCTGCAGAAGCTGCAGAAGGAACGGTAAGAAAACTCTTCGGTGAAAATATAGAAAGAAACGCCGTTCACGGTAGCGACAGCCCCGAAAACGGAATAAAAGAAGTCGGGTACTTCTTTTCAAATCTCGAATTTGTAAATTAAAAAATATGACCGGCTTAATGCCGGTTTTTTTATTTAAAGAATTTCAAATATATTTGCAGCATAAACTAAAAATTTAAGAATATGAAAGCAGTAAAAGTATTGTTATCCGTAATGATGATAGCTGTGATTTTCAGCAATCAAAGTTGTAAGAAATACGAAGAAGGTCCGGCATTCAGCCTTAGAAGCAAAAAAGCTCGCGTAGTAAATGAGTGGGTTGTAAAGAAAATCTACAAAAACGGTTCCGAACAAGATATGTCAGGATTAACACTTTGGTTTGATTTTAATGATGATTGGACAGGACGCGCTTATGTTAAATATCCGAATCCTATTACAGGGGAAACCGAATCTGATGAAACTCAATTTGATTGGGAATTTAATTCAGACAAAACTAAAGTTATCATAGATTACAAAGAAGATGGAGTTGATAATGACGAATTGGTAATTTTAAAGTTGTTTGAAGACGAATTC
>JALWKH010000419.1 GCA_026996635.1 Bacteroidales bacterium
CAAATGAACAATATGCGTAAAATTAACAATAGTGCTATAATGAACAAAAGTGCGGGAAATCCCGCCACTACTCATACACATAACCGTTAGGGCACATTAATAAAACTAAATGACAATTGAAAACAGTTTAACATTTCGTGTATAATGAAAGAATTATTAAATAAAAAGATACCATTCAAATTCAAATCAAAACTTATTAAACTTCTTAATATTTGCTTAATTTCTTTTACAATAGGTATCTTTATTTCTTGTGAAGGTTACAAGATTGCAGATGGATATGTTTATGATGCAGAAACACATATCCCATTAGATAGCGTTTTATGTAAAGTTTTAGAAACTAACGAAGAAGTATACACAGATAGCACAGGGCACTACTATGTTGAAGGTCCTTTTGGTGGGTGTTTAAACGATTGTTTAGATATGACAGTAATGTATACAAAATCTGGTTACAAGACAAAGACAATTTTAAATCCAGGATATGATAATATATATTTAAATAAAAAATAATAAAACGTGCCCTAACATTGGCTATGCGTTATGCGAGTGTGAAAGTCGTTCTGATAGCAAATTGCAGAAATTTTATTATTTTGCGTGGTGAAAAGGTTGTGCGTTGTGAAATACCCGCACCACGCATAGCCTTGTCGTTGTGGTGCATTTAAAAATTTCGTATATTTGTCTTTTGAGTAAAAACAGAGAAATTGGGCAAAAAAGAATTTATAAAATACCTAGACAAGTATAGCAGAGAAAGGATCAGAATGCGCATAACTATAGATAAAGGAAAGGTTGTTGATATTGTTGTTCAATACGAGACTTTACATGATGGTAAGTGGAGAGCTATTGTTAGATACGATTGTGCACACGGATTTTTCCACAGAGATGTTTTGTATCCAAATGGCGAAAAAGAAAAGCAAGTAATTGAATTTGACAATCTGGAAACTGCATTGGCATACGCTGAACAAGATTTAAAAGACCGTTGGGAATTTTATAAAAAAAGATATATCAAAAGACTAAAAAAATGACAAATAAAGAAACTGTAAATAGGAATATTGGGTTGTCGTTTGACTTTCTTAGGCAAATTGTTAAGAATCCTGAAATTCTTGACAAAATAAAAGACAATTCCACAATTGAATTTCTACAAAAAGACTACCCGGAAAGAGAAAAGTCAAAACGAGTTATTGCAGACAAATATATCAAGGTAAAACGAAATTTTGAAATAATATAAAAAACGCACCACAACATTGGCTATGCGTTATGCGAGTGGAAAAAGCGTTCTGATAGCAAATTGTAAAAATTTTATTATTTGCGTAGTGAAATGGTTGTACGATGTGAAATACTTGCACCACGCATAGCCTTGTCGTTGTCTGCAATTAAATCAGTATTCGGTTGAAACTATTTTCAGGTGATTATGCCTTTTACCCTCAAACTTCCTTTTCACGCTTTTTAGCCGTTACGATAAAACAAAAAGCCAAGCTGCAAGCATAAGCACTTTTACAGCTTTGACAACTTTTGCGTGGTTTAGCCGTAGTGAGAAAAAACGAAAAACACATTGGAGTTCTTTTTTGTTACCAGTGCGTAGTGAAAAATATTTTTTCGGCTTTTTAGGCACAAGTGAAAAAAAGAATAACTGCAGACAACAATGTGTATAGCTCATATTGAAACTTGGTTGGGTTCGTATTGCGAAATTTAGGCATCGCAAAAATTCCGAAAATTTTTGCTAAACGGGTAATTTAAAATTCCCGGAATTTTGCTATTTTTGTCATATAAATGCAATTAGGCGAGTTAAAGGCAATAATACAGAGCCATACACTTGCCGTTGTCTGCAATTAAATGAGTATTCGGTTGATACACGTTCAGGTGATTATGCCTTTTACCCTCAAACTTCCTTTTCACGCTTGTTTGTCGTTACGAGAAAAAAAGACAAACTGCAAGCATAAGCACTTTTAGCGCACTTGACAACTTTTAGCGAAGTTTAGCCGTTGTGAGAAAAAACGAAAAAACACAGTGGAGGTCTTTTTAAGCGTTCGGTGCGTAGTGAAAGATTTTTTCGGCTATTAGGCACAAGTGAGAAAAATAATAACTGCAGACAACAATGTGTATAGCTCATATTTAAACTTGGTT
>JALWKH010000420.1:0-3083 GCA_026996635.1 Bacteroidales bacterium
GTTGTCGATGGAAGGTATAGGTTTAATGTCAGGCTTCAACTCCAGAACTTCGTTTTATCGTTTATTCAAAAAATTTACTTCACAAACTCCTGCGGAATTTTTGTCTAACCTAAAGGATAACAGTTAGTTTTATTGTTTCAATTTATTGAAACAAATGTTTTTTGTTTTTTGCAGCTCTGTTTGCTTATCTTTGAAATAAATGTGTTTTTATTTTAATAAGTCTGAATTGTTATGAAAAGAATTACATTCTATTTATTATTGCTTTTTGCCGTGTCTTTAAAAGCACAACCGCCGTCTTTTAAATTTATTCCTGATTTTGGATTGCGTATAGATTGTGTTGCAATTGCTGATGCAGTTTTGATTAATGATACTTTGTTTTTGTTTTACAATCATGAACTGTTTAACGGCACTCAAGGGAAAGGAGTAGGTATAGCAACTCAAAGTAGTGACTGGTTGGTGTTTGATACTTCATATAGTTTTTTTGATTTCGAAGATTATTTTATTCGTTATAAAATGCCTGACAATACTTATAGAAAGTATCATCCTGAAGGAAATCAAATAAAAAGTGAAAGTTCTATTACAGGATTAAACTTCATTCCGGACACGGGAAATAGATATATTGCCCAACCCTTTGATTCTTCTTTTGGAGTAAGTACTTATATAACTGCATCAGATGGTTCTGTTCATTTATTTTATAATACAACAGGACAAGAAAAAATTGCTTGCAGACATGCTGTTTCTGCACCCGGAGATAATGGGATGAATTTTAATTATATGGGAATGAATGTTTTTGGAGATTCTGCTTATACTACAGGGAATTTTTTTGTTGACCCCAATGCAATATTTAATCCTGACGGAAGTATATCTGTTTACTTAATGAATCAGGCAGGCGGACCGTTCCCACCTGCAGGCAGAACAGGATATATTCATTCTTTTACAAGTTACGATAATGGACAAACATTTTCATTGGACAGCGATGAGTCAGGGGATACCATACGTTTTAAATTTGATGATTTTGAGGCGGGATATGGGTTTCCCGAAACTGTTTATTCGTTGAATGACCCCAAGGTTGTAAGGTTGCCTGACGGCAGATACCGCGTGTATGTGTCTGCAATGTTGAAAGATTCTGCAGGGTCGATAAGATACGCTATTGTAAGTGCTACCTCCGGCTTATCTTCAACCGTTGAAACGGTTAATGTTGATAAAAAAGTTAAGGTTTCTCCAAATCCGGCTAAGGATTATATTCGTATTGAAAGTGTTGATGCTACAAAAGGTTTTAGATATGTAATTAAAGATGTTAAAGGGATAAAAATTGCAGAAGGACAAACTAATAATAACATGATAAATTTTGATGTGTCCGGCTATGTCCCCGGTGTTTATTTTGTTGAGATAATGCAACTGAATAACAATAAGAAAATGATTAAAAAAATTATAAAAAAATAATGAACAGATTCTCGTTTTGGTTGGATATAATTGCACTTTTTTTATTAAGTATTACCTTGGCTGTCGAAGCCGGTTTTGCTACGCATAATAAAGTGTGTTATGAGACAACCGAACCTATAATCATATTACCTACCAACACTGATGAATATATAAACTTGGAAAATTCTCCAATTTCTGTAGTGTCATATTTTTATGCCTCCAGAATAATGAATAACCGCAAATGGGTAAAAGTGGTAAGTAAAATAAGTTCTCAGGACGAAAGATTGAGAAATAAATTAGAAGAGTATGAAAAGTGGAAAATTTTTAAGGTTACCGTTTTAGATATAACCAAGCTTACTGAAAAAGTTTATTTGGCAAAAATATTTGTTGAAACAGAAATAAACGGTAAGCAACAATCAATAGAAGATATTCTGACAATAACATTAGTTAACAACAACTGGTTAATAACTTCTTTGTCAAAATAAAATTAAAAAATATTCTCCGCGTAAAGTTTAATAAATATGTTTTAATAAACAATATTATTTATTCTTTTGATTACCATTTATTAGGTATTTCCCTAAAAAATAATAGAACCTTACTTTGCAAAAAAAACAGAAGAGTTATGAAGAATTTACTTATTGTTTTGTTTGCATTATTTTATGTGTCAAATGTTTTCGGACAACATACGGATGCAATGCTTTTTGGGGATGTTAAAGATGAAAATGGAGAACATATACCTTTTGCTCACATTATAGTTAAAGGGACCACCCTTGGTACGGTTGCCGATGAAAGCGGACACTTTGCAATGTCGGATTTGCCTGAGGGGGAAATAACTATTGTGGCTGAAGCTATGGGATATAAGCCGCAAGAGAAAAAAGTTGTGATGAAGAAAAATCAATCTACCGAAGTTTATTTTGTCCTTAAGCAAGATAAATTCAAATTAAATGAAGTGGTTGTGTCAGCGGACAGGACAGAGATAAACAGACAAGAAGCTCCCGTTATGGTTAATGTTTTGTCTCCTAAAGTTTTTGCTAATACTCAAAGCACTACATTGGCAGAAGGAATAAATTTTACTCCCGGCATAAGAGTTGAAACCGATTGTCAAAATTGCGGTTTTCCTCAAATAAGGATGAACGGGTTGGCTGGCCCTTACACACAGATTCTTGTAAACAGTAAAAATATTTTTAGCGGGCTTGCTGGTGTTTACGGTTTGGATCAAATACCATCCGCTATTATTGAAAGAGTAGAAGTTGTAAGAGGCGGCGGTTCTGCTCTTTTCGGCAGCAATGCAATTGGCGGAACTGTAAACATTATTACCAAAGAGCCGCAAAAAAACACTTTTGAGATTTCGTCCAACTATGGAGTAATCGGGCTAGGTTACGGAAATTACGGATACGATAAGAATTTAAGTTTTAATGTTGCAAATGTTACCAAAACGCACAATCTCGGTTTTATCGCTTATGGAATGGCACGAGACAGAACACCGTTTGATGCAAATGACGACGGATTTTCAGAAATACCTATTCTCAAAACACAAATTTTCGGTATCAATTCATTTTACAAAATAAACAGCCGTACAAAAATTGAAGGTAATTTCAGAAGTTTGCACGATTTTCGACGAGGCGGGAACAAATTCAACCTGTTGCCGCACCAAGCAGACA
>JALWKH010000420.1:3093-9289 GCA_026996635.1 Bacteroidales bacterium
CAGACATAACCGAACAAACGGAACATTACATTACCGGCGGTGACATTACTGCTGATATTTTTACAAACAGGGAAAAGGAAAATAAACTATCAATTTATACTTCTTTTCAAAACATTCACAGGAATTCATATTACGGAGCTAACCAAGATCCTGATGCATATGGTTTTACAGATAATTTGACGACCAATTCGGGGTTGCAGTATTATTATCATTTTTCGGAAAATCACAAAGTTATTTCCGGAGTTGATTTGGCAACTGATATTCTTAAAGACCACAAGTTAGGCCAAACTTCACTTACAGAGGCACTGCTTACCAATCAATATAAACAAACACAAGGATTATTTCTTCAAGATGAGCTTAAAAAAGGCAAGTTTAATTTCTCTACAGGATTGAGGTTCGACAATTATGAAGTAACAGACAAAATTGACGGTAGCGGAAATGTGAAAGGAAATATTTTGTTGCCGCGGTTTACTGTGCTTTACAAATTAACTGGTTTCTCGCGTATCAGGGCAGGATATGCACGGGGATACAGGTCGCCGCAAGTGTTTGATGAGGATCTCCATGTTGAATCTTCGGGGGTAAGACGCATTTACCATCTAAATTCGCCGGATCTTACGGAAGAAACTTCCGACAGTTACACCTTGTCATTTACTTACAACGGAATGGTAGGGTTTGTAAATACTTATTTTGCACTAGAGGGTTTTTATACTGTATTGCATAATCCTTTTGCTACCAGGATGCTTAGCTTTGATACAACAGGGACAATGATCTACGAAAGATATAACGCTTCTAACGGCGCTTACGTAAGGGGCGTAAATTTCGAGCTTAATTTGATGCCGACTTACAATACTAAGTTGCAAGCGGGTTTTACCATACAGCAAGCTCGTTACAATCGAGCAGAGCAGTGGGGTGATGATTCCACCGAGGCTTCAATTTATATTTTGAGGTCCCCATCGGCATACGGTTATTATGTTTTTGACTGGACAATAAAAAACCATTTGATATTAAGCACTTCGGGAACATATACGGGTAGTATGTATGCTCCGCATCTCGGGACAAATCCCAATCAAGACGGATTGACAGAAGAAGAGAGGCAAGAAATAGAACAAGCCGTAAGAAACAGGGATATTATAGCGGGTAATGTTTTGGTAAAAACGCCGGCATTCTTTGATTTGGGTTTCAAACTGGCCTATGTATTGGATCTTAAAGATAAGAGCAGCATAGAATTTAGTGTATCTGTAAAAAATATTTTGAATTCATATCAACACGATTTTGACAAAGGCAAATACAGGGATGCAGGTTACATTTACGGACCGTCTTTACCGGGGAGTATCTTTTTTGGCATAAAATATGGTGTTGAATGATGCTTAAATGCAATTGGAAAATTTTTCCTAAATTTGTCTTAAAATTAAAACTCTGAAAAAATGAGAACTTTAAAATTAGTCTTGCTGGTTGTTTTATCTTTTGCGGCAGTAAATGTTTCTGCTCAAAAGAAGAAAAACAAAAAAAACAAAGGTGAAAATGCATCTTATTATGAAACTCCGCAAATGCCGATAGATGAAGAATCCAAACTTATAACTTATCAAGGTGTAATTCAAGTGCCGGGCAAAAATGCCGATGAAATTTTTTCTATGGCTGACAAATGGATTATGGGATATTTTAAGAATGCTTCAAAAGTTGTAAAAACAAAAGATAAAGCCAAGAAAAGAATTTATGCAAGCCCGCGTTTCAGAGTATTGAATCCGCCTGATAAAAACGGGAAGCAACTTATGGGAGGTATTGTAAAATACAGTATGATCCTCGAAATGAAAGACGGCAGAATGCGTTATACATTGTACAAATTCCACTGGAAACAACCTTCGTATTATCCTATAGAAAAGTGGTTGCAAACGGATTCTCCGACTTATCAAAAGAGATTTGCATATTTCTTACAACAAGTTGATAAGGAGGCAAATAAGGTTGTGGGTGACCTTAAAAAAGCAATGAAACCTGCAGAAAAAAAGTCTGATGACTGGTGAAAATAAATAAATGCCCGTTACAGGGGAGATTTTTCTCCCCTTTTTTTATTCAATAAGCCTAGGCTATGACAATAAAAGAAGCACAAGAAACGGTTGACAAGTGGATAAAGGAATACGGAGTACGCTATTTCAACGAGCTTACCAATATGGCTTTGCTTACCGAAGAGGTTGGCGAACTTGCACGGATAATTGCAAGAAAATACGGTGAGCAGTCTTTTAAGGAGAGTGACAAAGATTATGACCTTGCCGATGAAATGGCTGATGTGATGTTTGTGCTGATTTGCCTTGCCAACCAAACCGGTGTGGATTTGGAAGAAGCCATGAAACGGAATTTGGCTAAAAAAACTCAAAGAGACAAAAACAGACATATTAATAACCAAAAACTAAAGTGATTATGAATAAATTGTATGTAGAAGATTTAATCAAGAAATTTTCGTCCGGAGTTGACGAAAAAGATATGAAGGAAACCATTGAGAAGGCAAAAAAAGAATCTGGAAATTACAATAACAAAGAAACTTTTAAGCGGATTTACAATTTTATAGACCTTACCAGCCTGAACACAACAGACAACAGGGAAGTAATTAAAAATTTGTGCGACAGGGTAAATAACTTTTATGAAAATCACCCTGAATACGACAATGTAGCGGGTGTTTGCGTGTATCCCAATTTTATTGAAACGGTAAACGAAAACCTGAAAGATGACAGGGTAAAGAAGGTTGTAGTGTCGGGTGTTTTCCCATCTGCCCAGTCTTTCTTTTCCGTAAAACTTGCCGAAATAAACCTTAGTGCCGAAAAAGGTGCCGACGAAATAGACATTGTAATTAGTGTAGGTGAAGTTATCGCAGGCAATTACGATACGGTTTACAAAGAATTGCTGTTGATGAAGCACGCTGCAGGCAAGTCGCATTTAAAGGTAATTTTGGAAACAGGTGCTTACAAAAATTACGAAGATATCCGTATTGCATCATTGCTTGCAATGGAAGCGGGTGCTGATTTTATCAAAACTTCCACGGGGAAAATCAGCGTGTCGGCAACTCCCGAAGCGGCTTACGTTATGCTAAAATCCATTAAAGATTATTATGAGGCTACAGGTAAGAAAGTAGGTTTTAAGCCTGCCGGAGGTATTTCTACACCTGAAGACGCTTTGTTGTATTACACTTTGGTAAAAAACATACTCGGAGAAGATTGGCTTACTCCCGAATATTTCCGCATAGGAGCAAGCAGGTTGGCAGGCAAGGTGGAAGAAATTATTTTGTAAGATGGATATAATGAATGTGTTGCCGGAAGATCGTTATGCCGAAGCTGACGATTTTCTGGCTTTTATCAGCATTTACGACGACAAAAACCGGACAAAAGCGTATTTTGATTTTTTGGACAAAAACAAAACTCTTGTAGAAGGAAAAGTTTGTGCCGAACTTGGTGCAGGTCTCGGCATAATGTCCGAAAAACTTTTGGAGTTGGGAGCTTCCCAAGTCTTTGCAATTGAAAAAAATCCCCACCTTTTCGAACTTACCCGGAAGCGATTGAGTAAGTATGAAAATGCAATGGTGATAAATTCTGATGTTTTGGATTTTGTGCCTGACAGGGAGATTGATTTTGCCGTTCATGAGTTTTACGGGCAACTTCTGTTTGATGAGGAAATTTTTTTGTTGGACAGCCTGAAATGGAAGCCAAAGTTATTGTTCCCCAATGGAGGCAAACTTATGGGCGGAGTGATGAATGTTGCTGATTTTGACGATGAAGTGGTAAACGCCGAAACCGTAAAGCATCTCGACGGAGTGCTAGTAAGCGGACTTTTTGATGAGGAGAATGTGCCGCTACAGTTTGATGTGGCAACTTATAAATATGGTACCGGAACGCCAAAATCTTTTGTGTGTGATATTTCCGCTTACACAGGCGATTTGTTGTATTTCGGGCTGGTAATCCTACACGACGGAAAAGAAATCTGCCGAGCAGGAGTGTGCAATAACTGGAGCTATGTGTGGACTTACCGTAAAGGAAATAAATTTAAGTTGGAATTTGATGTTACCGACCGCGGTACGGATGTGTATTTTAGCTGGTTAGACCGCTAATTTTATCGGCAAAAGTTTTCTTTTCCCACTTTTTATAAATTTTCTTTTTTAAAACATTTGCAAATGATAAGTATTTGTTACATTTGCATTTAAAATAAAAAAACACGAAAACTATGAAACATAATTTTTATGCAGGACCGGCTATTTTGCCGAAAGAAGCTATCGAAAAAAGTATTGAAGCATTAAGGGATTTTGCCGGAATGGGACTGTCTCTTATCGAAATATCTCACAGAAGCAAAGAGTTTGAAGCCGTTATGACAGAAGCTCAACAAACGGTAAAAGAACTCTTGAACATCAATGACGATTATGAAGTATTGTTTTTGCAAGGTGGTGCAAGCACCCAATTTTTGATGGTGCCTTACAACTTTTTGGAAAAGAAAGCCGCTTATCTTGATACAGGTGCTTGGGCAAGCAAAGCTATAAAAGAAGCCAAATTGTTCGGTGAAGTAGATGTGGTAGCATCATCTAAGGATAAGAATTATACATACATTCCAAAGAATTTTGAAGTGCCTGCAGATGCCGATTATTTGCACATTACAACAAACAACACTATTTACGGAACTGAAATTAGGGAAGATTTTGATGTAAATGTTCCGCTTATTGCAGATATGTCTTCAGACTTTATGAGCCGTCCGGTAGATGTTTCAAAATACACTTTGATTTATGCGGGAGCACAAAAGAATGTAGGACCTGCCGGCGTTACCGTTGTTATAGTTAAAAAAGACGCATTGGGTAAAGTAAGCAGGGAAATTCCTACTATGATGAATTACAAAACTCACGTGGATAAAGGTTCTATGTTTAACACACCTCCTGTATTTGCCGTATTTGCTACATTGCAAACACTCAAGTGGCTCAAAAATAACGGCGGAGTGGAAGCAATAGAAAAAGTAAACATTGAAAAAGCCAATATGCTTTATGACGAAATAGACAGGAATAAATTGTTTAAACCTACCGTGACCAATCCGGAAGACCGTTCAAGAATGAATGTAACTTTCGTTATGAATGACGAATATGCTGATTTGGACAAAGAATTTTTGGATTTTGCAGCAAAGAATGATATTGTAGGCATCAAAGGTCACCGTTCGGTAGGCGGATTTAGGGCTTCTATCTACAACGCATTGCCTTTGGAAAGTGTTAAGCACTTGGTAAATGTGATGAGGGAATTTGAAAAACAACATTGATAATGTGTTAATGTGCTTTATAACAGTGTAAATAACTTGATTCATGAATAAAAATGTCAGTTTATGAAACTGCATGAAATGGTTTATGAGATTTTAAAAAGTAATCCTGGTAGAAAATTTGATGCTAAGGAACTTGCTAAAAAAGTAGCGGAAAAATTTCCTGAAAGATTTGATAAGAAAAGAAATAATCCAAGGTTTAAATCCGATGACGATTTTTTTATTCAAGTCGCTGCTGAAATTGGAGGTATTAAATCACAATTATTAAAGAAAAGAGGAGTTGTAATAGATAAGCAAAGTCGTCCACAATTATATTTTTATGATACAGATTATGAATCGCAAATATCGGATGAAAATGAAATAGGTTATGAAGAAGATAAATTTTTAGAAAAAGATTTATATCAGCTTTTAGGTTCATATCTCAAGTCGGAGTTTAATATATATTCAATGAGAATAGATGAAAAAACTTCTAAAAACAATAAGGGCGACAAAGGAAACATGTGGTTACACCCAGATGTTGTAGGAGTTGAATTACTTGATGAAAATTTAAATGATATTGTTAAAACTTGTTTAAAAAGCTCAGGTAGCAATAAAATAAAATTGTATTCATTTGAAGTTAAGAAAATAATAACAAGAAGTAATCTGAGAGAATCATTTTTTCAAGCTGTATCTAATTCTTCGTGGGCAAACCAAGGATATCTTGTTGCAGCTGAATTGCAAGCATCTGATGAATTATTTACAGAGTTGAAAATGTTATCAACTTTACATGGTATAGGATTCATTCTTCTTAATTTAAAAAATCCATCAGAAAGCCAGATTCTTCTCTCAGCTGCTGAAAAAAAAGAACCTGATTGGATAAGTATTAATAGATTAGTTGAAGAGAATAAAGATTTTAATGATTTTATTACTTATTTAAAAGTATATTATG
>JALWKH010000421.1 GCA_026996635.1 Bacteroidales bacterium
ACATTACTCACAGACACAGCCAAACTTTTCAAATCTATTAAATCAGGTAAGTTTAAATCTGAAAAAGATGCACTTGTTAAAGTATTTAATGAATTAAACAATTATCTTAATTCTAAAATTTACCCGCCTATAAAGCTAAACTTAGACAAAATAGACTCTCTCCAACGCATCTACATGAAAGCACAAATGGATTTTGAAAAAGACAAACATTTTTATCCCGATGCAAACTTTACGATGCGTGTGGCATTCGGTCAAGTAAAAGGTTACACTCCTTACGACGGCGTAGAATATAACTATTACACAACACTCAAAGGCATTATCGAAAAAGAAGACACATCAATTTACGATTACAAAGTGCCCGAAAGACTGAAAGAGATCTACTACTCCAAAGATTACGGCAGATATGCAGACAAAGACGGCACAATGCATGTATGCTTTATTGCAACAAATCATACAACCGGTGGAAATTCCGGCAGCCCGGTATTTAATAAAGAAGGAAGGTTGATTGGTGTAAACTTTGACCGCAACTGGGAAGGCACAATGAGTGACCTGAATTACGACCCGTCAATTTGCCGTAACATTATATTGGATATCAGGTACTTCTTGTTGATTGTAGATAAGTTTGCAGGAGATAAAAGACTTATTGATGAAATGGTACTGGTAGAATAAAAACATTCAGATTTTAAAAAAATTAGCCACTTGCCCGATGAAAATCCGGAACAAGTGGCTATTCTTTTATTATGGCTTTTGTAAAATTATTTTTTTAGTGATAACCTTATCTTTCATTACAACTTTCAAATAATAAATTCCGTTTTTTTCACCGGATATGTCAACAGTTATTTTCTTTTTATTCGACACATCTTTGTTGAGTATAAGTTTACCTACTACATCATAAACTTCAACAATAGTATTTTTTTGCGGATTGTTAATCAATATATTAAACACGCCGTTTGTAGAAGGATTTGGATAAATGCTTATGTTATAATCGTTTCTTATTTCATTTGCCGTTGCAGTACCTAACTTATTTATTATGCGTTTAACAAACTCATCAGGAGTTACAACAATAACATCATCATCTAGCAAATCAACTACTGCATTTACATCTGCAACTGTTCTTGACCAAGCATGAACAGGAATTAAGCTGTAACCGTCAGGCGAATTTGCGTCTCTTGATGCATTATTTAATTTATCTGCCAGTTCTTGAACAGTATTGAACCCTTCCCAAAAATTATATCTTGCACCAATTACAGGCTTATTGTTTACCCAACGGATTTCACCTTGCAACAATGAATAATCCGATACCGCATCATAGTAAAAAATTGCATCTATATTAGGTTGTTGTAAAAACGGCAACATTGCATCATCACTATATTGTGTGCCAAGTATATTCAAGATATTCAAATCGGCTTTGCCCATATATTCGTTAAGTAAACTTGCATAAGTATCCAATGAAGGATATAAATTAGGATACATATAACCGAAACCCGAACTGCTTGCCACAAAGTAATCTTGTGCATTGTTTGTATTTGAAGCATGGTCATAAACATATTTCATAATTGTGGGTGCAAGTTCACTAAATCCCAGCGATATTGTCCAACCCATATCAACATAACCTCTATCTGAACTTCCATACCATTCTTGGTGGTTTGGATCAGCAAATTCATGCAAATACCAATTCAGATTATCGCCATCTGTCATCAAAAAGCACACTGTATGAACATTATCCATAGTAAGAACACTATCGTTTTCGTCTGCATGGGTATGTTGTTGCAAGTTAGGAACGTCCATATTTGAGAAAACCGTGATATTTTCCGCCCAATCGGAAGCAACAACACTTATTCCGTTCATTGACGCTTTTTCCACAGTTTGAAGTTCATCTTGCCCCCAACCGAAAAGCACGCTGTTATCGTCCATCCTTGCAAAAGCATCTGTTGTAAGTTGATTGTCAATATCTTCAAAAAACTGAAAAGCATTTGTAAACACAGTGTAATCACCTAAAAATGTAGATTTGGAATGATCTTGATATGTAATTATTTTAGTGCTGAATGAATTACCATAATTTTGAAACATCCAATGTTCACCAAGGTTACGAACATCATATTCTTCCGGT
>JALWKH010000422.1 GCA_026996635.1 Bacteroidales bacterium
GTGCCGTTTGGAGACAGGATGTTTTACAATGAAGCCACTTCGGTAATGCTTAAAGTAAGCGGACTTTCGTATTCGGAGATGATAAATTATTTTGAATCTTCATTGGTTTCGGAAATTCAAAAGCAAGGTGGAAGAGGTTTTATTTCTTGTGCAGGTGCCGTAACTACGGGTGAACATTCTGATTTGAAAACTGAAGTGAGAAGTTTGCTGGATTTTTATTTGGCACCGGTAAACGGTTCGAAAAAGAAGAAAATAAGTTTATTTGGCAGACCATCTTCAAAATTGGAAAGCAAAAAAGAAAAGGTTGATATTGAAAAGGGCGAAACCGTATCGTTGATAGGAGACAATAAAACATCGTATATTGCCTCAAAAGTGAACAGCAAGAGAGATTTTGCAAAATTGGCAAAAGATGCAGGAGTTGATAAGGTTTTGGTAATAAATGAGTTTGATATAAAAGAAGATATGTCTTCGCCTTACAACAACGGAAATGAACACTTGAGGCAAATACAAGTACATTACACGGTTTTTGATGCAAAAGGCAATCCATTGTCAGGTGGTGTTGCCGTAGAAAATTTCAGTTCTGCCGAAAACAATATAAAAGAGGTTGTTAAGTTGCATTTTCCTAATCTTGCAAAACAAATTGTAAGAAAAATTTAATTGAAATGACTCTTGTCGGTCTTACCGGAGGTATAGGAAGCGGAAAAAGCTACATTGCAAGTATTTTTGAACATTTGGATGTGCCCGTTTATTATGCGGACGACAGGTCAAAAAAGATTATGACCGATAATTCGGAAGTTGTTGAAAGAGTTAAGGGTTTGTTGGGGCAAGATGCATATTTTGAAAATGGCAGGCTTAATAAACAATATATTGCTCAAAAGATTTTTTCCGATTTTGAACTTAAAAAGAAATTGGAGGCTATTGTCCATCCTGCCGTAAAAAAGGATTTTAGCGATTGGGTAGATCAAAATAAAGACGAAAAATTGCTTATAAAAGAAAGTGCTTTGTTGATAGAAAGCGGCAGTTACAAGGAAATGGATTTTGTAGTTGTGGTCAGCGCACCGGTCGATTTACGCATAAAGCGTGTGATGGTAAGGGATAAAAAAAGCAAGGAGGAAGTGATTGCACTTATCAATTCCCAACTGAGTGATGATGAACGCATAAAATTTGCAAATTTTGTTATAGATAATTCGGGAGATGTTTTAATTTTGTCTCAAATCGTTGAATTATTAAAAAAAATAAAAGTAAATGTCATTTAAAAAGTGGATAGGAGGCGGCCTCGGGTGGTTGTTTTTCGGGCCAATCGGAGGGCTTATCGGTTTTGCATTGGGAAGCCTGTTGGATATTGATCCCAATAAAGCGGAACAAGCAGACCCTAATAAAGTAAGGCAAGGAGAATTTACGGCTTCGTTGCTGGTTTTGATTGCGGCTATAATGAAAGCCGACGGCAGGGTCTTAAAAAGTGAGTTGAATTTTGTGAAGAAATTTTTGGTAGATAATTTCGGTGAAGCCCGTGCCAAGCAGATGTTGATTGTGCTTCGGGATATGATAAAAAAGGATATCCCGGTTTCCCAAATTGCAGATGACATAAAAATTCACTTGAATTACAGTTCACGGTTGCAGTTGCTTCATTTTATGTTCGGTTTGGCTGCTGCAGACGGTTATGTTGACCCTAAAGAACTGGAGGTTATTAAGCAAATTTCGTTTGGAATAGGCATTAGTTCAACCGATTTTGATTCCATTAAGTCAATGTTTGTAAAAGATGATTTGTCTCCGTACAAGATTTTAGGTGTGTCACCGGATGCAACCGATGAAGAAATAAAAAAAGCTTACCGTAAAATGGCAATGAAGTATCATCCTGACAAACTTTCGTATCTTGATGAAAAAATGAAAAAAGCTGCGGAAGAGAAATTTAAGAAAGTAAATGAGGCTTATCATCAAATAAAAAAGATAAGGGGAATGAAGTAATGTTCCGGTTGTTTGGGGATGAGGTTTGAATGTATAAACAAAATGTAAATAAATGAAATTTATTGTAATAGAAGGGCTTGACGGTTCAGGTAAAACTACCCAAATTGAAATGGTAAAGTCATATTTTGAAGCAAAAGGGATTCCTACTCGTTATATACATTTTCCGGATTACAACTCGCCTGTATTCGGGGAATTGATAACGAAATTTTTGAGAGGTGAACTTGGAGATATAAATACTGTTCATCCTTATTTAGTTGCATTATTGTATGCCGGAGACAGGAATAATTCAAAAGATTTGATAAATTCATGGTTAAATTCGGGTTTTGTTGTTTTGGCAGACCGTTATGTATATTCCAATATTGCATACCAGGGCATTAAGATAAAAGATGCTGAAGAGCGAAAAAAGTTTATGGATTGGAATCTGAAAATGGAATATGAATATTTTGGTATTCCCAAGCCTGATTTGAATTTATATCTTGATGTTCCGTTTAGTTTTGTAAAAGCAAATTTGGGAGAGAGGGCTTTAAATGAACAACGAAAATATTTGAAAGGCAAGAAAGACATTCACGAGGCTGATTTCTCTTTTCAGGAAAGTGTGTTTGGTATGTATAAAGAAATAGTTAATCTTTATGACGATTTTGTTGCTATAAAGTGTTACGATGAGAAAGGCAATGTTTTGGCAAAAGAAAAAATAACAGAAAAAATTATCAATAAGATTGAAGGATAAAAAAAGGCTGCCGGTGAGCAGCCTTTTTTGTTTATCTTATGAGAGTTACATTTCCGCTTTTTTCTTGTTTTATACCGTCTTTGTCTAGATAAACACAATACCATTTATAAACTCCGGGTTCACCTAATTTGCCTCCCTTGATTGTTCCATCCCAACTGTATTTTGCAGGATTTTCCGGGTCATATTTATTTGTTTCCCATACTTTTTCACCCCATCTGTCGAAAACAGCCAAATAGAAGTTATTCGGGTCAATTCCATGACCTACCACATAGAAAACAGGATTTATTTCATCACCGTCAGGGGTAAATGCAGTTGGAGCATAAAAAGAATATTGGTCTCTAATGTAAATTCTTGCTTCTGCTGTGTCCTTACACCCGTATTCCGTTTCAACTACTAACGTTACCGGATATTCAATGTTACCCGGACTTGAAGGATATACGTGTCTCGGGTTAGTTGCAGTTGACATTGTACTGTCACCGAAATCCCAATAAGAAGCGAATGTAGTAGAAGATTGATTTATGAATTCTATCACAGGGTTAATAACGCTGGCTACATTTCTACTGGTCTTAAATTTAGCTTCAGGCTTAGGATATACGGTTATCATATTGGGGAAATAATATGAACTTTCGCAACCGTCATTTGTAGTATAATGTAAACTTACCGAATAAGTACCACCGTCATTGTAAACATGATGCGGATTTTGTTGGTACGAAAAACTGTTGTCGGAGTTATCACCGAAATTCCATAGGAATAATTGTATCTCATTTAATTCTCCGTTAGGATTAAAGTTAACAGGTAACGGAGCGCAACCTTCCAAAGTGTCGGAACTGAATGTAATTACCGGAACGGGATATAATCCTACAGGAATTTCTTCTTGTGCTACATAGTCACATTGATCTCTGACTTCCAAGTAATATGTTTGTGATTGGTTTGGGTAAATAGTGTCGTTATTTCCAATAGGATCTCCTTCAAAATATGCTTGGTATGGCGGATTTCCACCGGTTGCTGTGTAAAATACTACCACAGGTTCACCCGGACATACAGAATCCTTATTTGTACCTACCATCAGATTTATATCGGGATAAACATATATTTCTGAAGTTGCTTCTGCTAGACAACCATGATCATCAGTTACTGTTATTGTATATGTGGTTGAGTCGGTTGGAATTACAGTTATGTTTGGCACAGTGTCACCTGTTTCCCAGTGGTAACTGTAAGGATAAGTTCCTCCGGTTGCTGATGCTGTTAAATCTACATTCGTATTTTTGCAAACCAACATTCCGGAATTTACAGAAGCTACTAATTGGTCGGGTTGGGACATAATGGTGTCAAAATATGCACTACAGTTATGGTCATCTGTTACGGTTAGTCTTATTGTGTCTCCACATACCATAGTTGCTGTTGAGGTATTTTCTCCTGTTGACCAATTATAATGATACGGAGCTAAGCCACCTTCTGCGGATATACTTATTACACCGTCACAATATCCGTAACAAGAAGGTTCTTGAGCATAAGTAGTATGTAGGTGTATTTGCGGCAATTGGTTGATTGTAACCGTTGCTGTAGCTTGGCAACCATTTGCATCTGTAACCGTTACAGTATGATCGCCTACACAAAGGTCTGTGTGGGTTTGATCCATGCCACCCTCACCTGTCCACCAAAAATATGAATATGGTTGGGTTCCTCCATCTGCATTTATGGTTGCATGACCATCGCAAGTTCCCCAGCAACCGGCATCCTGTACATCACTGAAGTATGCAATAAGTTGTTGTGGCTCGGATATTGAAACAGAGTCGATAGCAGAGCAACCATTAGCATCAACAACGGTAACTGTATAATCTCCGGCAGATAATGTTTGAGCCGTGTTACCACTTTCACCGTCACTCCAGTTAATTGAATATGGAGTAGTTCCACCGTTTACTTCTATTTGGGCAGTACCGTCACTCAGCCCGTAACATGAAACATCAGTGTGAGATGTTATATTTGTTGTGAGCTGGGGCGGCTCATTTATTGTCGTTGATAATGTAGCCTGACAACCATGGTCGTCCGTTACGGTAACTGTTACCGTGCCACCACATAAGGAGTCGGCATCGGGAGAAGTATCTCCATTAGACCAGGAATATGTATATGGAGGTGTTCCGTAAGTTGCATTTACGGATATACTTCCGTTGCATTCTCCGTAACAAGTAACGTCTTGCTGGTTTGCAAAAGTCAATTGTAGGGCTTCCGGTTGTGAGATAGTGACAGTGTGAACTTCTTCACAATCTAGGCTGTCCGAAATAGTAACGGTGTATGTTCCTGCACTTAATCCTGTTTGAATAGAATCATTTAACGAAGGATTGTTTGACCAAGTATAGGTATATGGAGGAGTTCCTCCTTGTACGGAAACCGTTATGCTTCCATCGTTACCACCATAACATGAAACATCGGTGTGGTTGACTGTAATACTAATTGGATCATCTTGGTCTATAACAAAAGTATCAACAACAGAACAACCGTTTGCATCTGTGACTGTTACTGTATAGGTTCCTGCAGTAAAGTTGCTTCCTGTTCCGTTTGACCAAGTGTAAGTGTAGGGAGGTGTGCCTCCTTGCGGGTTATTATTTACTACATAGTTGCCGCAAGATACTTCTTCTACTGTTACATCATTTGTAAGTTCGGGAGGTACGACTATAGTGGCATAAGATGTATCAGAGTAACATCCGTTCCAATCAACATATAAGCTGACGACATGGGTTCCCGGTGTTGTCCAAGAAACATTGAATGGTCCTACAGCAGAGGTTGCAGGTGTAGGTTGACCACCGTCAACATCCCAATAATAGTCGGCACCTGTAGCGTTCCCTGTGTAAGTTATTGTAGAACTTTCTCCGTAACAGTTAATGGGGGTTGCTGTAAAATCAGAGGTCGGACTTTCATTAAATTTTATGATAACGGTATCACTGCAAGAACCGTTTCCGACATCAGCAGTCCATACAAAAGAATAAGTGCCATAACTGTCAACAGTAACGGTTGAATTTGGAGAGTTTGGGTCTGAAAATGTTGCACCCGCTGTAGATTCCCAGTGTGAGTTTGTACCTGCATCTTGGGCTTGTAATTGATAAGAAAGTCCACAAACTTGATCATCAGGTCCGGCATAAACACTAAAAGCAGGAGTTACGGTAATTTGATCTGTAGCCGTAATATTATCTCCACTACAATTATGATAAATTACTTCTGCAGTGTAAACTGTTTGTGTTCCCGGGCATACTTGAACAGAAGGTCCTGTTCCAATTAAGGTTCCCGTTGTGTTATCTCCTTCGTACCAGTTTATTTCATAGTTAGCAGGCCCGCTTGGTGTAAATCTCCAAGCTTCGTTGTGAGCTTCCCAAGCTCCTGTGTTTCTGCCGGGAGGTGTATAACCAACGCTACCATCTGAATTTTGAATTCCTATTACGGCATTACCGCTATTCCAGCTATAACATACTGGTTTATCTTGTATATAAACTTCAATAACATTTGTTCCTTCATATAAAACAATTTGTTGTGTAGTTTGGATAGAATTACACTCATAATGACATACATGATCAAATTTAAAAACAAAAGTTCTGCATGGGTAACTCCCTGTGATATCGTAATATACATTTCCACAAACTTGAGGGTCAATATCATGATATGCTCCGAAAATTGCATTGGTTATAAGACTACTGCTTGGAACAGAAGCTGAAAAAGAATATTCACAAAAACTACCTGCATCATGTGGATTAAAACTAAGGACGCCGTTAGAACCAACCCAAACAGTATTATAAGAATTGCCGAAAAAACAAAAATTAAAAGGCAAATTAATCGGAGGACTCCAAACATCATCAGTGTTTACTGAAACTCCTGTCCCTCCTGAATATGAAAATGGGGGATTGTATGGAATAGAAGTTACGGTATATTGGTTTGTACTACCTGTTTCTAGCACAGTTGCTGTCAGTGTCACACAAGGGTTGTCGCATGATGTTGTTAACTGTTCACCCTGATCTATTGTTATATTGGGGCAACCGGGATATTGGGAATAAACATTTTTTGTATTAAAAAATGAAAATATGGATACAATTATAAAACTTAAGGAAACAATTTTTTTCATAACTAAACTTTTTATCAAGAAATAAAACGAATGAATTGCTGCAATGGTTGCGTATAAATCATTACAAAGTTATGTAATTTTTCTTATGACAGTACTTTATTATCTTTTGAAGTAAAATAAATATCGGCAATGGTAAGAAAAGCAATATATCCCCAGAAAAGAATCGATAGTTTATCTGTGTCCAAGAAATTATTTAATACTCCATGAATATAGTAAGTGATTAAGCCCAGGAGTGTCATTAAAATAAAGATTTTCACTTCTTTGTCTTTTGCGTACTTGTAAGCGTGCAAGCCGGTAGAAATGCTGTAAATAAGAATTAATAAAAAGGCAACAAGTCCTAATACACCTTGTTCCGATAAAGGACCTAAATATTCGCTATGAGCATTACCCCTATCACCTGTATTGGTACTGATTATTGTTTTTTGATAAGACAATTGGAATGGTGCATATTGAAACATATATGTACCGGGTCCCCAACCTAAAACCGTTTTTTCATTAAACATCCGTAATGCACATGCCCACCTGTTCAGACGTTCCACATTTGAAGCATCGGTTTTTACATTGTAAATGGATTGAATATGTTTTTCAAAGTTGCTTGAAGAATCTTGTTTGTTTTTTTCGAGATCGTCCATCAATTGGTTATAAACTAAAATTCCGGCAATCGTCAATATTATTGTTGTAATAGCAAGATGTTTGAATTTCACTCTTAATAGGATAAGCATTAAAACGCCCAGTGCACCCACAATACTAATCCAAGCTGCCCTTGAATAAGAAAAAATGATGGCAAATATAAAAACGGCAAAAAGTAAAAATGCAAAAATTCTAACAGGCAGCGATGATTTTTTGTTAATTACAAATCCGAAAACAGGGAAAATAATCATAGCTAAAGCAGCACCGTAAGCAGTATGGTCTTTGTAAAAAGGGTTACAAGCAAAGTTTGCAGCTTTTTGGTCAAATAAACCGTAACCTAAATGATTGTTTATTGTGTAAGCGATAACAAAAACGAGTGCTGTTGAATAAAGCCAAATAAATGTTTTGTAATTTTTGAATTCTTTAAAAAAGAGGGCGTTTATATAAAAGAAAACAGTAACAAACCACAAACGGGATAAAAAGAATTTAATGGAAACAATAGGCATAGTGCTAGTAATGGCTGTTACAAGAATCCAAAAAAGGCTGAACAATATAGTAAAGGAAACAGGATGATTAAAAATCTTTTTGTCGTAATCGTTTTTATAAATTATCCGTAGAAAGAAAATAATCATTAAACCTGCAATAATCGGTTCGGTAGGAAGGGACATGTCGATTCCAATGTTTGGGAGATATTCCGAGAGTGGTACGGACAGTGGAACAAAGAAAGTAATAAATAACAGCAATTTATCCATTGAAAAAATTGCATAGAAAATTATAAGTAGAGCATAAGGAATAAGTAAGAAATAAAAGTATTCTTTTGCTATAAAGTACGTATTTAAGGCTAGAAATCCTATAATAACCAGTAAGGGAAGTAATATGTTGTTTACCTTTTCGGCTTTCAATTGTTTTTGTTTTTATCTGTTAAAACAAGCACGATAAAAGTTATTATATATGCACCTATCAAACTAATAAGAACTATGAGCCACCTTATAGGATAAGATTTTTTGTCGGCTATTTGCGGCTTTGAAACCATTATAAAGTATTTTACTTTGTTTTTATACTCGCGGTATGCTTTTTCATATTTTTCTTTCTCTTTGATGTACAGTTTATTTAATCCCACTAATACAGAATCTTGTACCAAGAAATCTTCTTTATGTTCCAAAAATTGATCGTATAAAGATTCTTCTTTTGGAGAAATTACTTTTGCTTGTTTTTTTACATCAAGGACTTTAGTAGATAATCTCAATTTTTTTATATTGTTTTTTAGAGAATCTATTTGTTTTTTTAGTCTATTCATTTGATTAGTAGAAGCAAGCATTATTTCTTCATATTTAGCATTATGTTGACTTTTTACAATGTTGTTGTAATAGGATATAACCGAGTCAACCATTCTTTTTGCCTGTTTGGGGTCTTTGTCGTAAATTTTAATGTTTACTCCTTCATACTGTGATTTGCCGATTGTGAAATTGGATTTTAATTCTTTTGTAACAAGAGTTTTTGCGTGTGGTGTTTGACGGTCAATTCCATAATGTTTGTACAGATGAAAGTCTGAAATTAGTTTATCCAGAATGTTGTCCGATTTGAGGAATTGAAGCATTTGTTCGGTTTCGTTTTCATCGGAGTATGTGGATAGATTTGAAGGATATAAAATAGCTTCAGACTTAAACAGTGGAGTAATAAATTGAGGACCGGAAAAAATAATTGCTGCTAAAACGGAAATTATTGTAACAAGAAGAAAAATAATTCTTTTCTTCCATATAAATTTTAATAGCCCTTCGTTATTAAAGAAAGTATTCATTTTCTATTTTTTTCTTTATAGATTAAAATTATTAAATTAAATATAA
>JALWKH010000423.1 GCA_026996635.1 Bacteroidales bacterium
CTCATTGGCACAATAAGTTATGTATGGTAAATGATTCCTGGCGGATTTTTCTGAATTTATGAGATTAAAGCTATTTTATTATATAAAAAGATTTGGTTACAATGCTCTGCCTGATTACTATTTTAAGAAAAGGTATTTTCAATTGAGGGAGTTTGAAAAGCAATTCAATCAAGAAGAGTTGAATGCCAGACTAGATTATTACTTTAAGGTAAGAGACAATTTTGATATTCCTCCGGAGGCGGTATCTGTAAGAGATTTCAGGTTGACAAAAGGAACTGATTATTATCTGGATTTAAAGGATTTTTTGCATTATTTTACTTCTGAAACTCGTTTTGCTTACCGTTTTGGAGATGTTACCGAAGTAGCTAATTATCCAACAATTGTAAAAGCCAGACCAATACGAGATGTCAATCATAACTCTGTTTTGTTTAAATTAAACAAAAGACGACATTTCAGGTGGGTTAAAGATCCTTATTCTTTTTCTGAAAAAATGAATATGCTTGTCTGGAGGGGTGGAGCATATAATGAATTAAGAAAAAATTTTGTCAGAAGATTTTGGAATAACCCGATGTTTAATGTAGGACAAACAAATAAACCTAAAGAAAATGTCCCATGGCAAAAAGATTATTTGCCCATAAGTGAACAATTAAAATATAAGTTTATATTTTGTCCGGAAGGTAATGATGTGGCTACTAATTTAAAGTGGGCTATGTCTTCAAATTCACTATGTTTGATGCCTAAGCCAAGATACGAAACTTGGTTTATGGAAGGTGTCTTACAACCGGGTGTTCATTATGTCGAAGTAAATCGTGATTTATCTGATTTAGAAGAAAAAATAGTTTATTATTCAAAACACATAGATGAAGCGGAACAAATAATAAATAATGCTCATTTACATGTGGAAAGATTTAAAAATCCTGATTTTGAAGACTTACTTTGTTTTAAGGTTTTGGAACGTTATACGCAGTTTAGCGGCCAATTTGATGCAATAAAGTTCGACACGAAATAATTTGTATTGTAAACACAGGATACTTTAAAATACGAATCTTCAAAATCTTTTTATTAAATGGCTATATTTGCATATAAAACTTAATTTATGGAAAAAGAAATTTATTTTCATGTTGGAACCGGTAAAACCGGAACTACTTTTTTGCAATACAGGGTATTCCCAAAATTTAAAGGCATATACTATATTCAGCGGACAAAATATAAAAAGTCGAAAGGCATTATTAATAAAACGAATTATGACAGATACCTTTTATCCAGGGAGTTTGATCAACAATTGGAAGATGAAGTAAGGTGGTTTTCCGCAGATTTTCCCGATACTACGCCTATAATAGTTTTCAGAAGGCACGACTCTTATATAGCTTCCCAGTTTCGAAGGTTTGTGAAAAATGGCTTTAGAGGCAGTTTTACTGATTTTTTTGATTTGGAAAATGACAGTGGGTATTTTAAAAAGAAAGATTTGGATTATTTTTCACAAATAAAGATTCTTGAAAAGTATTTTACAAAGAAACCCATTGTTTTGTTTTATGAAGATCTGAGAGATAATCCGGTTAAATTCACTCAAAATCTGGCAGATGCCATAGGTGCTACATTTGATCCTGATAGTATCAATTGGGATAAAAAACATGCATCGTATTCCGAAAAACAATTAAAATATATACAAAAAGCCGGCAAGTATATTAATTTGTTGAAACGCAGACACTCCAAGAATCCGTTTGTCCATTTCGTTGTTAAACTTCTTAGGGAAGGAGTGAGATATTCTATTTTATATACTGCTAAGTTATTGCCGGAACCCAAAGAAAAACCTTTGATTCCTAAAGAAGAATTGAAAAAAGTAAGAGAATATTATTCAGAAGATTGGGAAAAATGTAAAGAGTATGTAAAAAATACTTAAGATAATTTTTCACTTATCATTTGTGTGAAGTTACTATGAACTTATATAAGGTTTCTAAATAACTTGTATATCCCCACACTTCAGGTACATTATTATGTACTGCACCCGGTATAATGTGTTTTTCTTTATATGGTCCTTGGTAGTTTTTGTAAACAACTTCTCCGTGGGTATGCACATTTAAAAAATCATCATCTTCT
>JALWKH010000424.1 GCA_026996635.1 Bacteroidales bacterium
ATGTATAAACCCTATCAGGCGAATATTTTTCCAAATGCATCAATCCGTGTTCAAAATGCGTGTGCAAATCGTAACCATACCGCCTGAATTCACCGTTATCGTAGAATGCAATTATTGTATCGTCATCGAAAAATTCGCCCAAATACTCGCCTTTTTCCTTATTGTTCAGCCGTGTTACCTCTTTATCAAACCAAACTTTTACACCACCAAGTGTCGATTTGCCCTTTTCCTTGAGCACTATCTTGTGAACCTCGTGCTTGGTAACCGTATTCCCTTGTGCTCCGCGGCTCTTTATTGCCAATTCCGAAAAATCAAAATCAAAAACAAGTTTTTTTAACCTCGGTCTCGGCTTGAGATAAACCGTTACCACCTCTGCCTCCCCGTTAGGATTTGCACTGAAATACAGCACCTTGGAATGATCCTTGCCTTTGGTAACATCATACCACTTGTCGCGAATTACTCCGGTTACGGCAAACCTCTTGGCATAAACCGTTCCGAATCTGCCGTCACGGTAAATTACATTGTAAATGGTACGCTTATCATTCTTTTTAAATAGGCCTATGTATATAATGTTCTTACCGGCAAACGCTTTGTCGCTTACCTTGGTAACCATATATTTACCATCCTGAAGGAAAACAATCACATCGTCAATATCCGAACATTCCGTAACAAATTCGTCTTTCTTGAGAGAGGTGCCGAAATATCCGTCTTTTCTGTTTACATAAAGTTTGAGATTGCGGACTACTACCCTGCTTTGTTCTATTTCTTCAAAGTTTTTCAACTCGGTTTTGCGTTCACGCCCTTTGCCGTACTTTTCTTTTATTTTTTCAAAATATCCTATCGTGTATTCGGTAAGGTGCGAAAGGTTATATTTTATTTCCTCAATCTGGGCCTCAATTTTTTCAATGTCTTTGTAGAACTTTTCAATGTCGTATCTTGAGATGCGCCTGATTTTTATTTCGGTAAGCCGCACCAAATCGTCTCTGGTAATTTCTCGCTTAAAAATGTCTTTGTATGGCTCCAAGCCTTTCATTATTTCCGTAAAAATCTCTTCTTCCACCGTTATTTCTTCAATCTTGCGGTAAATTCTCTTCTCAACAAAAATCCTCTCGAGGTTTGCAAAATGCCAAGCTTGCTCCAATTCATCAAGCTTAATTTCAAACTCCCTGCGAAGTATGTCTTTTGTATTATCAACGGAAATTTTAAGAATATCTTTTACCGACAAAAATTGCGGGCGGTTTTGGTAAATTACCGTACTGTTAGGATAAAGCGATATCTCACAATCGGTAAAAGCATAAAGTGCATCAATTGTGGCATCGGCATTTACACCGCTCGCCAAGTGTATCACTATTTCTACATTTTCGGCAGTATTGTCATCTATTTTCTTAATTTTTATCTTGCCTTTATCATTGGCTTTGATTATGGAATCTATCAGCGAATTGGTTGTGGTAGAAAACGGTATATCGGTAATTACCAGAGTTTTGGCATCTTGTTTGGTTATTTTTGCACGGACTTTTATTACACCTCCGCGCAAACCTTCATTGTATCTCGACACATCGGCATATCCGCCTGTCGGGAAATCTGGATAAAGCTCAAAATCTTCGCCTTTGAGATATTTTATTGCGGCATCAATAACTTCATTGAAATTGTGCGGATAAATTTTTGAAGCCAAACCAACGGCAATCCCTTCTACCCCAAGCACCAACAAAAGCGGAAACTTCACCGGCAAAACCACAGGCTCTTTGTTCCTGCCATCATAAGAATCAACCCATTCTGTCACTTTCGGGCTAAACAATACTTCCAAAGCAAATTTCGACAGCCTTGCCTCAATATACCTCGGTGCAGCAGAAGGATCGCCCGTGAAAATATTTCCCCAGTTTCCTTGCGTATCAATCAGCAAATCTTTTTGTCCGAGTTGAACGAGAGCATCGCCTATTGCAGCATCTCCGTGCGGGTGGTATTGCATAGTTTGCCCTATAATGTTGGCAACCTTAGTGTAACGCCCGTCGTTCATTTTATACATTGCGTGCAATATGCGGCGCTGCACGGGTTTAAGACCGTCCAACAAATTAGGAATCGCACGCTCCATTATAA
>JALWKH010000425.1 GCA_026996635.1 Bacteroidales bacterium
CCGGTGCCCTTGCCGGGGACACAAAACTCTTTTGTTTTTTTTAAATAAATGTCTATATAAAACAAATCATAAACATAATAAAATACAGTTAACAAAAAAAGTATTTTCAAAATAACATCAAGTGTATCCAAGTTATAGCCTCCTATTAATCATCTTTTTCTTGAGTTTGTTGTTCCCCAATTCCAAAACCAGTATCAATTATTGCACTAAAAACATTTGTAAATTTAAAAAACTGTTCTGCATGTTCAGGGGATAAAGTTGTTGCGGCAGTATATCCTTTAACCAAAAGAAAAACATTAAGTCCTAATTGCACTCTTGTCAATTCCAGATTTTTCTTATTTTTCTCATCGGGTTTCAATTTCGCTTCTCTCTAATTCCTGCTTTTTCTTCTCCCTCCATTCTATCACCCTGCAAAATCCACACAAAACAAAAATGCAGGCCGTGAAAGGCCTGCGGGTTAAGGTGTGTTAATTGTCCACCAGATAAAAATAAGCATCATTATAAATTTCAATAACCTGCGGATAAAATCATTTTTGATCCCTGGACCCAAACCACCCGCAGCAGGAATAAAAAAACCTTTCGTCTTTTTTAAATAAATATCTATATAAAACAAATCATAAACATAATAAAATACAGTTAACAAAAAAAGTATTTTCAAAACAACATCAAGTGTATCCAATTATTCCCTCCTGTTATTCATCTTTATCTTGAGTTTGTGGGTCAGCAGTTCCAAATGCTGTATCAATGAGGTATTCAAGAGTTATGCTTCCTACAAAAACCACATCTTCAAGCAATTCGTCCAATTCATTTGAAATTTTTGCCAGAAGTTCTTTGTTTGTAAGCATTTTACACCTTCAATAATCTCTTCAATTCTTCCTTGCCTAAAAGGTTATCCCTTGAGTTTTTACTTCTTAAAAAATCAAGTATTACAAAAAATCTATGAATTGACTGATTCTGCAAAGACAATAACGGTATATTTTGATGGATTGGCTTGATGCTTATCCCGCTTGTGTCTCCCTCACCGTAAGGCCATACATAAATGGTGTTACTTAAAATTTGTTCTTTGGTTGCTATTAGTTCAGAAGACAATGTTTGCACCCCTATTGCAGGCGCTCCCATTTCCATTGGGAAAACATACTTTAAGCCGTGAATTAAAAATTCATAACAGTTGTGTTTTTTGATTTTAATGCTTGCAAGGGGATTACGGTTTATGTTTTCCGAAATGTCTTTATAGACAAGGCCTCTTTTTTGCAAACTTTTAACGGCATAGTAAACCTGAGACGCACTTAATTTAAGTTTTTCCCCAATTGACTGAAAACTGTTTTTTTCGTTAATTGCAATTAACCCACCTAAAACAAGAATCTCCACCCCGTTCATGCTTTAATTCTATATTCTAAATTCCAGAATGTCAAACAACTATGTGAGAGATTGCCAATTTAAAAAATTTTTTAGGTTTTATGCGTCAACCTATATCAGGACAGAACAAGATTGGTGAATTGTGAAAGGTGAAAATATTTTTTTCGTTTGAAATCACAAAAATATTATCCTTTCCTGGCTATTCACTGTTCACTTTGTTCACTATTCACTGCATTTTATTGTAATTGTTATTTTCCCCTTTTGCAATGTTTCAAGTTTTAATGTGAGGGTGTTTATTGTTCTGTGGGTGATGGTGGTGTCGTCTGTAAGGTCGGGTTGTATGCCTGTTATTGTGATTTCGGATGTTGCTTCAATCGTTTTCGGGAATTCTTCAAAGAGTTTGTATTGTATCTCCTTTTTAAAGGAATGGCACTTTATTTGACCTTTGTCTTCCATATTTCAGGATTTTATCAATATGATATAATTTTTTTAGAAAAATTACCTTGCAGGAGTAAATTCTATGAAAAAACTGCCTATTGGTTTGAACAGCCTTGAAAAGATTATTAAAGGCAATTACCTTTATGTGGATAAAACAAAAAAGTTGTATGAATTGCTTGAGGCAGGACAGTATTTCTTCCTCTCCCGTCCCAGAAGGTTCGGAAAGACTTTAACAGTTGACACATTGAAGCATATTTTTGAAGGTAATAAGGAGTTGTTCAAAGACCTATACATCTACG
>JALWKH010000426.1 GCA_026996635.1 Bacteroidales bacterium
ATGTTTTTCCAAAAGTCAATGATTTTAAGTTTGAAAAGCAGGGATAGATTTTCTTTGTCCGAAATGGACTTGAGGGAAAAAACGAGCTTTTCGTAAATGCCTGTAATAAAGGCAATAGTGCCGCCACTGACACCGGGAATTATGTCGGCGGCTCCCATTGCAATTCCTTTCAACAGGAGCCACAGGTTATTTTTCATTTAGTTTCTACTTTTTTGGGGTATTTGTCCAAAACGGCTTTTAAGAGTTGGTCGTGATATTGTGTGCGGTCAAATTCTTCACATTCGTCAATTGAAGATACGATTTTGGTGCTGTAATTTACCGCTTCCATAAATTCCGGCGATCGTTTTGCACCTTCGCCTATGTTGATGAGAACCACATCGCCGTCTTTGATGTGCCCGTCGGTAAGGGCTTCGAAAAATCCGCCGAGTGCTACCGTTGCTGCAGGCCCTACCTTAACTGTGGTTTCGTATGTGGCAAGGCGTGCTATATCTACGGCATTGTCTTCGTTGAAAGAAATTATTTCGCCGCCGCTTCGTTTAACTATGTCGGCAATAATCGGGTATGTAGTCGGATTCCCGGTTGAAAGAGTCGGAATGGTTGTTTGAGGATTTTCCAAAATAGGATAATCGTGCAACCAGCCTTCGGGGAAGTTGTTTTCTTTGGCTTTTTCCCAAGCCTGAGCCATAGGATTGCACCTGTGAGGTTGCGCAAGGATGAAGCGAGGCAGTTTATTTACCAATCCGAGGTCTTTAATTTCGTTTATCCCTTTTTCTATGGCAATAGGTCCTGTTCCACCGCTGAGTGCTTGTATGTAAACTGTCGGGAATTCGTCCATAAGCCTGATCCATTCAAACACCATTGTTCTTTTGGCTTCCACTCTTATCGGGTCAATGTTGCCGAGGGAGATAAGGATTCCGTATTTCTTGGCATATTCGGCTGCAAGTTGTTTGGCTTTGGCATAGTCACCTTTAACCTTGAATACCCTTTGTCCGTAAGTGCCCATTTCAGATTGGTGGGTGAGTTGGGCGTTTTCAGGTATAAAAACAGATAGGGAAACACCTGCAAGTGCCAAATATCTTGAATAAGCGGTTGCAATATTACCTGTACTTGCTATCACATATTCCTTGATACCGTGTTCTTTCATTATGCTGGCAGCCATTGTTGCCGCAGCATCTTTGAAAGTGCCGGTTCCTTGGTTTTCGTCGTTTCTGTAAACATATACCTTACAGTTTATACCGTAAGCATCTTTGGCAAGGTCTTCCAAAAATTTCCAATTGTTTACGGGTATTGCACCTTCTCCGAGTGAGATAATGTTTTTTTCGTCGTAGAGAGGCAGGAATTTGAAATATCTCCACAGACTTTGAGGATATTTGCAGTCTTTTTTATTTATCAGATTTTTAAGTTCTTCGAGGGGTTCAAAATATTCTACCGTTACATTTTTTGATCCGTCGGGACAAGTTTGATTCATTCTAAACCAATCGGCAAAGTCTCCTATAACTTCACCTGTGGATATACAACGGATTTGATATTTTTTATTTTTCATAAAACAGGATTTTATTTGTTTTTGTTTCTTATTATGTTGTAAATAAGAGCTTTAACTCTTTTTTCGTTAAACTTTTTGTTTTCGGCAATGAAATAAAGTTTCAGCCTTTCGGTAATGAATTTAGCAACTACTTTTTGTTCGTCCTTATTGTCGTCTTCGGCAAGTGTTCGCAGAATTCGTCCGATGTTGCCTTTTGACATTACAAATTCCGAGAAGTCTTTAAGGTAATCTTTGTTCAGTTTGGATAAAACCACTGCTTTGGCGTAATATTCCAAAGCATCGTTATATTGCTTTATTTGACTCAATGTCCTTGCTTTGAAGTTGTAAAGTTCAGCCTTTCTTATGCTGTCGTTTTCGGCGTTTTCTTCTTCTTTTATTGCGTCGTTAATGTATTTTACGGCATTGGCAAATTCGTTTTTTTCGTAAGCAACCTTTGCCAAACCGAACATTATATCCGAGTTAACTTCGCCTTTCAAAATAGCTTCACCTAGAAGTTTCTCTGCATCATCAACCCTGTTGAGACGGATAAGGCATTCAGCCATTGCATAA
>JALWKH010000427.1:0-1668 GCA_026996635.1 Bacteroidales bacterium
GTTTGTTTTAAGTACTACCGGTAGAGAAGGGGTTATTACTTATAAGTTGGAGTATTTGGAACAAAACGATATTACCACGTTGCTTCCCACCGAAATGACCGTTACTTTCAAGAATGACAATATGCACCAGAAAGTTGTTGGCTGGAGCAATATCTTTTCTTTGGAGGGAATCCGTAATATGAAAGAAAAAAGCTGTTCTGCTTTGTTTAAAGTGTTGGGGAAAAGGTTTGTTTATACAAAGAAAGAGTTGGGACAGGTTGTTTTCGGATATGATCCTTACAATGGTATGAAACTTGTAGAAACAAATGAAACGAAAAAAATAGCCGGTTTCGATTGTAAAAAGGTAAAAGTAGAGTTTCCTGATAAAAGCTATGAAGATTTCGAAATTTATTATACCGATAAGATAAAGTTGGACAAACCGAATTGGAATAATCCGTTTTATCAAATAAACGGAGTGTTGATGGAGTATCAAATAGAGATGTTCGGCATAAAAACCAAAATAACAGCAGACACTGTTCAGTTTATAAAAGTGGAAGACAGTGAGTTTGAAGTGCCTGTAGATTATAAGCAGGTGACAAAAGAAGAGCTGGAAGAAGAAATAAATAAATTGTTATAAAATTGATTTTAATTATGAAAAGACTAAGTTTAATAGTAGTTGGAGTACTGCTTTTGTTGAGCGGCGGAATGGTAAAGGCACAAAAACCATTCAAAGGTAAAATTGTTTATTCAATAAAGTATGAAGGCAGGGAATTGACACCGAATGAAAAAATGCAAATGCCTACCGAAGTGGAATTTTTGTTTGGAGACGGTAAGGTAAAACAGACTACAAAAACTCCGATGGGTGATGTAGTATTGATTCAAGATTTGGAAGGTAAAAAGGTTGTAATGCTTCTTGACTTGATGGGAAATAAAATTGCTGTTACTGAACCGGATACTGCAAAAAAAGAATTGGATAAAGATATCAAATACAAAAAGATTGACGTTAGCAAAACAATAGCAGGTTATAAGTGTAAGATGATGAAAATCTCGAGAGGAGATACTACAATTGAAGTTTTTTATGCGGAAGATTTGTATGTGCCGAAAGGAACAATGCTTTTCGGATTTGACGAAAGATTGGAAAATGTTCCTATGGAATATACAATGCCTACACAAGACGAAGAGTTGACAATGACATACAAGGCGAAAGAAGTTGAACCTATGAAAAAGGTTAAAAAGAAAGAATTCAGAATACCGGCAGATTACCAACAAGTAACAAAAGAAGAGTTAAAGAAAATGTTTGGCGGTGGCGGACAGTAAAAAGTCATATATTATCAAATATTTCAGGGGCTTAATTTTGAGCCCCTTTTTTGTTTTAAAAAAATGGTTTTCCATTTTTGTAATTATTTCATTTCCATTGTTTTCATTTTCTTCTACTGGAGAAATAGATAGCCTTACTTCAATAATAAAATCATCAAATGCTGCAGATACATCAAAGGTGTCTGCAATGTTGTCTTTGGGTGAGACCATTTATATGAACAACCCTGATTCGGCATTATTGCTGTTTGAACAGGCTCGTGATTTTGCTACAAATGCACTTAAGAAAAAATTTCCCGAAAAAATAAAGAAAGCTTTAACGCTTCACCTTTCTACTGCTTATAATAACATAGGGTTTATTTACAGCATAAAAGG
>JALWKH010000427.1:1678-4761 GCA_026996635.1 Bacteroidales bacterium
ATCGTCTTCTCTTATAAATATCGGTTATGTGTATTATTCGTTGGGAGATCTTCCAAAAGCTCTGAATTATTTTACCGAAGCCTTGAGGGTAAAAGAAGAATTAAACGATACAACCGGTATCATAATTGCCAATAATAACATCGCACATATTTTTTCAATGCAAAAAAATTATGAAAAAGCACTTCAAATGTATGAGAACTCATTACAACTTGCTCTGGAAAGAAAAGATACTGCTCACATAGCCCTGTTGCAAAATAATTTGGGCGTTACTTATATGAAATTAAATAAATATGATTCCGCTTTGTACCACATTAAAAAAGGCTTGGAGTTGAATATTTTAAGAAAAAATAAGTATGAGACCGCATATAGTTATCATAGTCTCGGGAAGTTATACAGTGATTTGGGAAAAATAGATTCTTCTTTGATATACCTGAAAAAATCTGAAGAAATAAGGAAGGCAATAGAAGATAAAGGAGGTTTGTCGGAAACATACAGTCTTATTGCTGATATATATCTTTCGGCAGGAAGACCTGATCTTGCAGAAGAATACGGTTTATTGGCTTATAAAATAAGTAAAGATCTTGGTTATCCCGATGCAATAAAAACAGCAGCCGAATTAATGAGTAAAATTTATTTGAAAGAAAATGATTATAAGAATGCTTATAAATATTTTGCCGAGTCTGTAAGAATGAATGACAGCCTTGTAAATGCAAAGAATCAACAGGAACTATACCAACAGCAAGCAAAATACAAGTATGAAAAGAAAGCAGCTATTGACAGTTTAAATCACATAAAAGAAATAAAAATCAAAAACCTTGAAATACAAAAGCAGGCAACCCAGAGAAATTATTTAATTGCAGGTTTGATTCTTACTTTGCTGGTGGTTTTTGTCATTTACAGAAATTACAAGCAAAAAGCTGAAATGAATTTGTTGTTAAAAGAACAAAATGAAGAAATAAGGTCTCAGCGTGACGAAATAAACGAACAAAAAAAGGTTATTGAAAATATTTACAATGAGCTGTCGGAAAGTATAAATTACGCTAAAAACCTTCAGCAAACCACTTTGCCTGCCACGAATGTACTCGAAAATACATTGTCGGGATTCTTTATTTTTTTCAGACCTAAAGATAAAGTGTCGGGTGATTTTTATTGGTGGGCGCAGATGGGTGATAATTTGGTAATTGCTATTGCAGATTGTACCGGACACGGTGTTCCGGGGGCATTTATGAGTATGCTCGGAGTAACATTGTTGCGGGAAATTGTTCAACACAATAAGATTACCGATACTGCTACGGTATTGAGGCTGATGAGGAGGGAAATAATTAATACTCTCAAGCAAAAAGGACGATTGTATGAACACAAGGACGGAATAGATATGGCTGTGGTTTCATTAAATTTAAATACCGGAAATTTTCAATACAGTGGTGCCAATAATCCTATTTATTTGATAACTAAAGAAAAATTACTTACAGAGGGGAATAAGGTAGTAGAAAGTGATGAGTTTGTTTCCGAAAGCAAGTTTTTCTATGAACTTAAACCGGATAAAATGCCTGTTGGAATTTATCATAGGATGGATAAATTTACTTCCGTAGATCTGAAAATAAAAAGCGGCGATATATTTTATATGTTTTCAGATGGTTTTGCAGACCAGTTCGGCGGAAAAAAAGGAAAAAAATTCAAGTATAAAAGGCTTCGTAAATTGTTATTTGAGATTTCGGACTTACCAATGAAAGAACAGTTTGCTGCCGTAGAAAAAACTTTTGATGATTGGAAAAACGGTTTTGAACAAATAGATGATGTAACTTTGGGTGGTTTTAAGTTTTAATTTTAGGAAATGAAAAAGTGGGAAAAACTTGGAGAAGAGGTTTTGATAAAAACCCCTATCTTTGAATTTAAGAGCCGTGATTTGCTTCATTCCCAGAAGCATACGCACCATAAATTTTATATAATCGACTCTAAAGATTGGGTAAATATTATCCCTATAACGACCAATAATGAAATAGTTCTTATTCGCCAATACCGTGCCGGCAGCGATGAAATAACAATAGAAGTGCCGGGAGGAATAATTGATGGTAACGAAACACCTGAAGAAACCGCAAAAAGAGAGTTGGAAGAAGAAACCGGGTGTATAGCAAAAGATTTTGTCAAAATAGGAGAAGTATATCCAAATCCTGCTTTTATTACCAACAAGTGCCATTATGTAGTGGCTTTAGACGTACAACCAGGAGGTACAATAAATTTTGACCCGAGTGAATATATAGAGAAGTTTACCGTTCCAATGTCGGAAATACCCGAGATGATAAAAAGAGGCGAAATAAATCACGCCATTACATTAGATGCTTTCTTGTACCTGCATTTAAGCGGTATAAAAGATTTTAAATTATGAAAAAGACTATTTTTATTGCAGTTGCCGTTTTAATTACATTTATTTCTTGTGACAACAACAATTCTATCCGCTATTATTCGCACTCCGGTGCGGCGGAGGGAACCACTTTTCATATTAAGTATAAATACAACAAAGATTTAAGTAGGGAAATAGATTCGTTATTGAATTATTTTGAGGGAGTGTTGTCAACTTATCGTGATACTTCGCTTATCAGCAGGTTTAACAAGTTCAAAGGAGATACTTTTGTATTTCATAATGATTTGTTTGCCGGGATGCTGAAAAAGTCGTTTGAAGTTTACAAAAAAACAAACGGAGCTTTTGATATAACCGTAGCTACACTTGTAAATGCTTGGGGATTCGGATTTGATACGCTTGCTGCTGTAGATTCTGCAAAAATTGACAGTATCCTTGAATTTACGGGAATGGATAAATTGAAACTAGTTGGTGATACAATGCTTATTAAAACAGATAGCCGCATAATGATAGATGATAACGCCATAGCAAAAGGGCAATCTGTTGATTTTATATCAAGATATTTTGACTATTTGGGTATAAAAGATTATTTGGTTGAAATAGGTGGGGAAATACGGGTAAAAGGGAAAAACAGTAAAGGAACAGCTTGGGTAATAGGTATAGACAAACCTATTGACGGCAGCACCGAGTGGGATCGGGATTTGGAAGCAACGATTTACTTGAC
>JALWKH010000427.1:4771-9226 GCA_026996635.1 Bacteroidales bacterium
AGATAAAGCAATAGCCACTTCAGGCAATTATAGGAAATTTTATATGAAAAACGGTAAAAAGTATGCTCACACAATAAGCCCCAAAACAGGTTATCCCGTATCTCATAATTTGTTAAGCACATCGGTGATTTTTGATGATTGTATGACAGCAGATGCATACGCAACCGCTTTTATGGTTATGGGTTTTGAAAAAAGCCGTGATTTTGTTTTGTCCCATAAAGGTTTTGAAGTTATGTTTATTTATGACAAGGAAAGTAAGTTCAACATTTTTATGACTGACGGGTTTAAAAAGTTGATAAGAAGTGAGGAATAATATTTTGAAAAGATACATAATAAAAAAGACCGCGTTGCAGGCGGTCTTTTTTATTATGTGAACCATATGGTTTAGTGTTTTTCCATTTTTTGAGCTTTGGGGTCAACTTTTGGTTTTTGAGGTTTATCAGCTTTTTTGGATTTAGATTTTGCAGGACCGGGTGCCGCAGGGAATCTTACTAAGTTTTTAGATATAATATTGCCGTTTTCATCATAACTGTTAGCACGGTTAGCTACGACAGTCCAAGAAAATTTTGCATTTGATGTGCCGCCGTCAAGTTCGATAACATCAAACCCGTGATTTGTTTTATTGGTTACATATACCCCCTTGCAATTATCTTCAAGTTGTATAAATACTCTTAACGGATGTTTATCATCAACATAGATGTTTTTAACTAGAGTAGGGTCTAATTCTATATGGGTTTTTCCGTTTTTCAATTGACCGCTTCCGTAATCTTGGAAAAGAATTTCCGGAGCTTCTGGTGAAAACATTATAACGGGTTTATCTTTTGTGTCTTTAATTATTGTTGAATTAGAACCACTTCCTAAAACTTTATAAGCTGTCCCACCTGTTCTTCCTCCTATATAAGTATAATTTCCATTACCGTCTTCAAAATATCCGCCCCAAGTATCATCTCCTGTGTTTGTAGATTTACCGTAAACTCCAAAAGTTGCACCACATCCATCTACGCCGGAACCGTCGGTCAAGTAATAGAATGTGCTTATATTTTGTCCAACCCCAACTATTCCTGTACCGTTATCCCCAAAATTGCTGAAATAACCACCAAATCCTGTGTCATTAGTAACAGAACCGTAAACAGCTCTTGGGTAAGCATCGTATGCTAAAAAATACCCTCCGAAATTTCCAGAATCTGCGCCTAATGAAGTTCCATAAGTACCATATCCATAATCACTAGCATAAGAAGAATATCCATAAAGTCCGTAACCATACTGCCCACTGTATGCTGAACCATAAATGGCATAATTTGAGCCACTGCCTCCACTTACGTATGTTCTAGCACCATAATATGAATTACTGCCGGAGGGATTAACCTCTGCTTCCAAGCCAACATAGCCTCCCGTGAAATATCCTCCAAATCCCCACCAATCTGTGTTTGCACATGCACCATACACACCGTAATTATCAGAAGAGGTTTCTGTACTAATAAAGCTACCTACCCTACTGGCACTGCCATCTCTCACTGAAATGGGATAGTCTATTGAGGTAGAATCATATCCGTAGCCTAGATATCCGGTTGTTCTCATAACTATCCATCTGTCTGTATTATTTGTGCGAATTATTAAATTTTCATTGTTTGTTGTTCCTAGGAACTGTCCATTGGAAATAGAGTTACCGGTTAAGCTCCAAGCAGCAGAAGAAATATCTACAGAATTTCCCCCTGAAATTGAAAGTGTGTTTCCTGATAAAGTTAAAGTTTGGTTATCAGTATTATCTAAATAAGAAGAAAGATCAACGGAGTTTCCGCCTGAAATTGCAAGAGTATTTCCGGTAAGGGTAAGAGTTTGATTATCATTGTCCGGTACTGTAACGGAGTTTCCATTTTCAATTGAAATTGTATGTCCTGAAATTGAAAGAGTTTGATCATCGGTGTTATCCAGGAATGAAGATAAATCAACACTTCCACCATCAGTTAATGATAGCATATTCCCCGATAAAGAAAGTTGTTGGTCATCTGTCAAATCACCGACAACACTGAGCGGATTTGCACTTGTTCCGTCTCCCGATAAAGTTGTCCCATCTGTTTGAACTACTTGACTTCCCCAGTTATCTCCTCCGCTGCTAAGTGGTATGGTAACAGTATTTCCGTTTGAAATAGTTAATTCACCGGTTGAGTTGTTAAAAGTTAATGTTTGTTTGTCTCCCAATTCTTTCCATTGGTTATTGCTCCACACCCAAAATGAATGGGTGTCGGTATCGTAAACTACAAGTCCTTCGTCAGAATTTGTTACAGTTATTGCTGTCCTTTGGGCTGTTGTTAACCTTGGGATTAAAATTCCCTTATTGCCGTTGGCAGAATACACTTCAAAAAGAGCATTGCCGGTAGTACCGGAAAAAGTTGAATCATCGCTTATGATGAGATTTTGGGCATTTAGCCCTAGAGAAAAACTAACTACAATTAAAAAAATAATCTTTTTCATAACTCGACTTTTTTATTTTAAGTTCAACATTTTATACAAAAATAGACTAATTTATTATCTGAGCAAAATTTTTTTTATTTAGATGCATAAAATTTTTATTAAATGTATTTTTTATACTGAAGATTTGATTATTCCATGTTAAAATAACAAAATAAATTAACTTTGTAAAAAAATGCTGCATTATGAAAATAAAGTTACCGGAAATCTTAAATGATAAGTTGAGTAAATCAATAAACGAAGCAAAACTGCAATTTGACAAGTTAGTTTCTAAAGAAGGCAAAGGGAATGATTTCCTCGGTTGGCTGGATTTGCCTGTTGAGTGCAAAGGTTATCTTGAAGAAATAAAAGAAACGGCAAAAGAATTTTCAGCCGGATTAGATGTTGTTGTGGTTGTAGGTATAGGCGGCTCTAACCTTGGTGCCAAGGCAATTTATGAAGGCTTGAAGCCGAAGTTTGAAAAACCGCAACTCGAAATTTTGTTTGCAGGTAACAATTTGGACGAAGATTACCATTATGAACTTGTTGAGTATCTGAATGATAAGCAGTTTGGGATCATTGTGATTTCCAAGTCGGGGACAACTACCGAGCCTGCCATTGCTTTCAGGATTTTGCGTGAAAAGCTTGAAAAAAGTGCGGGGAAAGAAAAGGCTTCGCAAAGGATAATTGCCATAACCGACAAAGAAAAAGGTGCTTTGCGTAAATTGGCAAACGAAGAAAGTTACAAAACTTTTGTGATACCTGATGATGTTGGCGGGCGATATTCCGTGCTGTCGCCTGTCGGACTTGTTCCGCTTGCCGTAGCAGGTATTGATATTGAACAGTTGTGCAAGGGTGCTTCGGAGATGAGAAAAGTTTTGTTTGAGGATAAATCGGATGAAAATGTTGCATTCAGGTATGCTGCAGCAAGGAATTTGTTGTACGAACAAGGCTATAAGGTTGAATTGCTGGTAAATTACAATACATCGTTGATAACTTTTGCCGAATGGTGGAAGCAGTTGTTTGGTGAGAGTGAAGGCAAAGAGGCTAAAGGTTTGTTTCCAGCATCGGCTAATTTTACGACTGATTTGCATTCGCTTGGGCAGTTTATACAAGAGGGCAGTCGGATATTGTTTGAAACGGTAATTTCTGTCGGTCAAACTAAACACGATTTAATTATTCCCGCTGATGATGACAATACCGACGGACTTAATTATATTGCGGGCAAAAAGATAGATTTTGTGAATAAGATGGCGATGCAAGGAACATATTTGGCTCATACTTCTGCAGGTGTGCCGAATATAATTATTGAAATTGACAAGGTTGATGAATATAATTTCGGCGGGTTGATTTACTTTTTTGAATTATCTTGTGCCATAAGCGGTTATATGTTGGGAGTGAATCCGTTTGACCAGCCGGGTGTGGAAGCATACAAGAGGAATATGTTTGCTTTGCTCGGTAAGCCGGGGTATGAAGAAGAAGGGGAGAAGTTGAGGGAAAGGTTGAATAATAGTTAATGATTAATTGTTAATTGTTAATGTTAAGTAACTAGTGTTATTTATTAGTAGATGTTCTGTATCGTGTCATTCTGAACAGCGTCATACCGAACAACGTCAACCTGAAGAGGTCATTCCGAACTTGTTTCGGAATCTCCATCGTTTCAGGTTCTTCGGTATCTCTTTGGTTTCAGGATTCCTGCTACTGCACGAATCTTTCGTGCAGGGCATATTAATATTGAATCGCAAATATTCATACCCACACGATACAATCGTGCGGTAACGGCGTATAATATGATAATTTGATAATTAAAAAAATAAAATTTAATTGATGCCACAAATACAAAAGAAATTCGGTGCTTTTTCGGGAGTGTTTACGCCTTCGCTGCTTACCATCTTGGGCGTAATTATGTATATGCGACTCGGTTGGGTCGTAGGAGAAGCGGGCATAATAGGTGCTTTGGTGATAATTGCATTTGCTCACATTATTTCGTTTACCACTGGTTTGAGT
>JALWKH010000428.1:0-719 GCA_026996635.1 Bacteroidales bacterium
ATCCGATATATCCTCCCATAGAATGCCCTATGAATAAAACTTTTTCTTTTGTCAGCTTGGTTATAACTTCATACACTACATCGGCAAACAATTCCATTGTGTGAACTTCTGAAATCATATCGCTTTTGCCGAATCCGGGCAAGTCAATGCTTATGGTCGTGTATTCTTTTGCAAACAAAGTTTCAAAACCATTCCAATTTTCAATTGATTCCGGGAATCCGTGCACCAATACTACAACTTTTTTTCCGCTGCCTTCCAGTTTGTAATGTATCTTGCTGCCTTCTATTTCGATAAATCCGTTCATAATTGTCTGTTTTTATCGCAAAATTACCTTTTTTTCCTTTTTCCTTATCAAAAAACACTGTTTATTGCTTCTACAGGTACCAATTCCGATGCAGTCTTTGCAGGCACGAAACCGGCCACTAATCCTATTACTATTGAAATAACCAACCCTTCAATTATATTTGTCATACTTAAGTGAAAATCAATGAAATCAACAGTATGGTTTATTATAAAAAAACCTATGTAAATGAAAACCAAGCCGATTATACCGCCTATAGCCGAAAGAATGGATGATTCAAACAAAAATTGCAGAAGTATGAAATAATTTTTGGCACCGAGAGCTTTTTGTATGCCTATTATTTTTGTTCTTTCTTTTACGGATACAAACATTATGTTTGCAATTCCGAAACCGCCAATAAGAATTGAAAAGATACCGA